>CAZEKV010000079.1:0-10509 GCA_964512945.1 uncultured Spirochaetales bacterium
CGGATGACTGACCCACTTCTTTTTTAATGGTATCAAGGCCTTGAACAATTCTTCTTCCCATTCATCACTCTGGGATAGGGAATTGTCTACTATAAAAAGTCTGTTGTTATCAATAGAATTAATTTCTTCAACAACTTTGTCAATTGGTCTGGGACGGAACTTCCTCCCGCCAAGATATGAGGTACAACACGGAAAACAGTTAAACCTGCAACCCCTTGAAGCGTGGACAAGGTCTACCATCTGAACTCCGCGATAGCGGTACTTATCACGGTTTAATATCTCCCTCCTCGCTGTCCCCACAAGACTTATGTCGGGATGATTTCTGAGGTAGTCGTACACCGGCTTTAATTCTTTGTTCTTTATGTCATTAATAACTTTGCCAAATCTTCCTTCAACCTCTCCAAGAAAAATACTGTCCACATGGTGCATCATCTCTTCTTTATGCAGCATGGTTGAGATGCCCCCGGCAATAACCGTAATTCCACGGCTCCTGTAGTGATCCGCTATCTTGATCGCTCCCGGGATTTGAGAGGATAGCATAACAGACAGACCAACAATATCAGGAGAATCATCCATATCAAGGGTATCTACATTCTCATCGATAAATTCGAGCTCAATATCCTCCGGAAGCTCTGCCGCAAAAACAACAGGGCCGTGGGGGGGAAGGTTAAAAGGTGTCTGATGCTCCAACTTCCGCCATCTGGGATAAATCAATTTCATTTTCATTTTTATACTCCAACTATTATAAACTCTTCACCAACGAGGAAAATACCCTCGGATTTCCGCTTCCTTTCATCCAAAAAGATCAATTATTGATTCCAGCTCATCCAGATTTTTATCAATTGGTTTCGAGCGGGGAGACGACCTGCTGGTTAGCAATACAAAAATCGCACCCTCCGGGTCAGGCGGATTCGAAACCCCTTTGGGTGGGGTATCCAGCCATCCTGCGAGTACTGTATCAACAAGGCCGCATTTTATTGCATTTACCGCCCCCTTCAGGGCAGAGACCCCCGGACCTTCCGCTTCCGATTCCCCAATACAAAAAGTCGGACCTGTTAACTTAAAATGAACCGAACATTCACCGGCGACTATTCCCGGCAGGGTGTACGAAAAAAGATTGGGACTTGAAAGACTCCCGCCTTCTTCAAGTGTTGTTTGGTAAAAAGATATATCATTCTCAAAGCATTCGTATTTTGAAGAAAATATAAAACCGACATCCAGCTTTTTCTCTCCGCTATCAAGCCCAGCTTCCTTAAGAGCCATTGCCGCAGCAGAGATGCCCAGTTTTGTATAATCATCAAAACGCCCATAGCGTCTCAGGGGTACTTTAAAAAGCCCCTCATAAGGAGGGAATTGAATTTTGCCTTTTTTCAGAACCGGCACCGCTCCATCAAAAAAGGTTCCCCTGCCGCCAGGGGTAATCCAGCTCCCGCCGATAATTCCAATTTTCATTTGTTTACCGTCTCCAGTGCATTCTCCAGTATCAAGGCTGCATTTACACCCCCAAATCCCGAATTTGTCGTAAGAATATTATTTCCTCCGAATTTTTGGGGCTTGTCCGAAAATCGCCCCTCCGCCCTCTCTTCAAGATTTCTCAAACCCACTGTCGGGGGGACTATCTTCTTTTGCATAGCAAGGGAGGAAAACCCCGCTTCAATAGCCCCGGCGGCTCCCAGGGTATGACCAATCGCTCCTTTTATGGAAAAAACCGGAAATTTCCTCTTTCCGAAAACTGACTCAATAGCAGTAAGCTCCATCCCGTCATTGTAGGGGGTTCCTGTTCCATGTGCACAAAACGCCTGTATGTTGTCCGGCAACATCGAGGCCATTTTCATTGCCTTCTCAATTGAAAGGATTAATCCGCATCCATCCCTTGCGGGGCCTGTTATATGATTCGCATCATTGGATATTCCCCAGCCGGCAACCCGCGAGATTTTATTTAGATTATACCTGTCAATCGTCTCTTTGTCTGCCAGCAGTACGGCAGCAGCTCCATCGCCCAGATTAAGGCCGTCCCTATCCCTGTCGAAGGGTCTGCATATGGTTGGAGAAAGAGCCTGTAAAGCCGAGAACCCCATGTGAACAAACCGGCTTACAATATCAGAGGCACAAACAAGAACCGATCCGGCCTCGCCGAAAGCAATTTTTCCGGCAGCATAGGCAATCCCTATAGTCGAGGAAGCACAGGCTGCATTTACTTCAATCCTCTCCGATTTTAATTTATACCTTTCTGCTATCGCCTTACTGTAATGGGCGGGAAGATAGTACTTATTCCCCTTATCCGATTCGAGATATTCGGAATTCCCTTTTATACCCGCCCATATGAGAGTCGAATCAAGAGGAATTTCCTCTATCCCGTCACAGGATTTTATTGCCAGCTCGAGGACGCGATTTTCATAACACCCGTCCCATAGATAATCAATACACCCCGCCTTCTTGAATTCAATCCGCTGTGTATCAAAATGTTTAATATCTTTGATTGCCGTTTTTCCGCAAAAAACACCCTCCCAGGACTCATCAAGACTATTCCCCAGTCCGGTTACAGCCGATATCCCGGCAATGAAAACTTCTTTCATCAAAATTCCTTATTTCGCCATTTTTTTAGAAAACGATCTACGTATTCAGGAAAGACCAGAAGGGGTCTGCCTTCCATATCGGTAAGGAGTTGAACTGTATAACCCGAGGCAACAATTCTTTCGGAGGATGCTTTAATCTTATAGGAAACATTCATCCTTACCGACTCCGACCAGTGAATTGAGGTTTCAACCACAAACGTCTCAGGATAGGCAAGAGGGCTGTGATACTCAATATGCATTTTTACAACGGGAACCCTAAAATCCTCATGTATCATCTCAGAATATCCGGGTCCGTATTTCTCTCCAATTGCGAGCCTTCCTTCCTGAAAATACCCGGGATAATGCCCGTGCCATACAATACCCATGGGATCAGCCTCCTCAAAACGAACCCGCCTTTCTACCGTGACAATCAGGGATTCAGGAGCTCCGTCGGGAATCTCAAAATATTTAATCTCGCTTCTTCGGCTCATCCACGCTTCTCAAAAGTACAATGTATTGAAGAACATAATTCATTGTTACTAACCAGTCTAATATCAACTAAATATATATCTTCTTCAAGCGTATAAACCAGTCTAAGGCTTATTTTTTCATCATTCTCTATGGTTTTCGGGAATTTTATCCTGGATACATACTTTAGAATCAGCGGAGTATCTATAGCTTTTTCAAGAATACTCTGCCCTATCTTTAGAGCCATTACGCCCGGAAGAACAGGGTTCCCCGGGAAATGACCATTGAATCCTGTAAAATCCTCTGTCAGGGAAAAATCGGCATTAATAGAGTTTTTCTCTTTTTTGAAGGATAAAAGACTATTCAGGATTTCATCTTTCAAGAATATTTTTTTTTGGACGGGATCGGAGGGAAAGGGAGCAGCACTATCTGCCGGGGTGGTTTCGGATTCCTGTTCCCACACCCTTATATTTGCTCTGGCATATAGTTTTTTTCCCATAAAAACCTCTCCCGAAAAAAAACCAAAATTATTAAATTCGGCTTCCCTGTTTATTCTGGTTTTTATTTTCGATCCGGGAGAGAGATCGATATCCCTGAGGGTTGAAAAATCAGTAACCCCAACCAGGAATCCGCTTTTTCTGATATCGGGATTCGAATAGCCTGAGAGGGTTGCCGCCGTTTGGGCGATAAGCTCTATAAAGAGAACAGGATCAAGAAGGCGATTCTCAAAAAGGAATATATTCTCCTCTTTGATTTCCATCTCCGTTATGCAGCTATTACTATCACATTCTATAATATAATCAAGAAAGCTCATCTTCCCCCTATGGGGGATATATTCGGAAACAGGAAGGGGGGGGGTAAAAACAGCCATATGCCTATTCCCAGTAAATGGATAAATCGTCAAATATCTGGCTTGAAAAAATTAACTTGCGGAATTTTGCAAGATCATCGTGAAAAATCCTGGAGTTGTCATAAACTTCAAAATGCTCCAGAAGAATATTGTATATTTTAGTAATTCCTGCCCCCATCTTATCAGAATTTCTAAAAGAAAGAGCCTGCAAATCGGCAAGAATTTCGAGGGTCAGTACGTGCTTGGTATTGCTTAACTGTTTAAAGGCCTTTCTAGCAGCCACAGTCCCCATACTTACAACATCCTGATTGGATTCATTTGAAGAAATTGAATTGACACTGACAGGAGATGCAAGCTGTCTGTTCTCTGCCGTTGTCGATGTTGATAAATACTGTGCCCCCATAAACCCCATTGTTAAACCAACTGTCCCCGGAATTAAATGTGGCGGCAGTCCCTCATTAAGATTCTTATCAAGAAGCTTGTTAAGCCTGCGTTCCGATAGATTACAAAGGGTTGAAATTGCAATACACATGGTATCCATGGCAAAAGCAACGCTCTGGCCATGGAAGTTGCCTCCATGGATAATTTTCTTTTTCTCGGGGATAATAATAGGATTATCATTAGAGGAATTAGCCTCACATTCAATTGTTTTAACGGCATAATCTATAGCCTCTTTAACCGGAGCCAGAATTTGGGGGGTACACCGGATGGAATATACATCCTGAACATTTATATTCGTTTCAAAAACCGGATCCCCTTCTATTTCCTGTTTTCTAATTGATTCATGCATCTCTTCTCTCAGGGTGATATTTTTTGAGGCATAATTCAGATTTCTTATGGTATTCGCTATATCAATCTGCCCGGAATGGGGTTTTACATTATGGAGATCAATATCGTAAGCATCGTTTATTCCCCCAAATATTTCAACGGCAAATGCCGCATTTACGCAGGCTACCCTCAAAGCCTTTCTTGCTCCAAAGAGTGCAAAAGCCGAAATTCCCGTCATCGCCGCTGTGCCGTTTATCAGGGCAATCCCCTCTTTATAACTCAGCTTTATGGGCGAAAGCCCCGCTTTCTTAAGGGCTTCCGCTGCAGGACATAATTTTTTCTTGTAGTAAACATTTCCCTCGCCTATCAGAGCCAGAGACATATGGGAAAGATGGACAAGATCGCCAGAGGCCCCTACGCTTCCGCATTCGGGTATATACGGGGCAATGCCGGCATTTATCATGTCTCTTAACAGTTCAAGCAATTCCGGCCTTACCCCCGAATAACCTTTTACGAGGGTATTCAAACGAACCGCCATAATTGAAACAGCTATGTATGGTTTTATGGAATCCCCGAGACCGGCTGCGTGACTTTTAATCAGATTGATCTGCAGGGCTTCAATTTCATTATCGCTTATTATCTGGTTGCACATAGGCCCGAAGGATGTATTTACTCCATAGATAATTCTTTTTGCGTTTACTTCCCTTTCAAGGAACTCTCTGGAGGCCTTCACTCTAAGAAGGGCATTCTTATCGAGGGAGACACCTTTGTCACCAATACCTATGGATACAATATCATCAACAGTCAGACTATTACCATCTAAAATAACATTATTTCTATCTGTCATCCGCCGCTTCTCCTTTTATCAAAAAATGTTACTCGTTTTCGTTTTTCCGCGGGATAAACCCTGTCCATCATTTGTTTTTCAGTAATTATCTCAATCTCGGGCACCACTCTGACTGAGGCTCTCAATTCTTCAACCAGGCATTCCTTCGATAGAGCTTTCACTGCGGCAAATATCTTTATACGATCCGTTCCGTCACCAAAGCTGTCCACTTCTATATATCCCCCCAAAAAGCCTTTAATTCCCTCAAGAACCGAAAGGATAGAATTGGGAAACACCGTTGTACCCTTGTACTTCAGCATCTGATTTTTCCTGCCGAGCACAGGACCCAGGCGTTCGGTATTTCTTCCGCATGAACATTTTCCCTTTGCAATGAAGGAAATATCTCCTGTTTTGAACCTGACAAGGGGCATGCCCCTAACACCGAGGGGGGTTACCACCACCTCACCCGTTTCTCCTCGAGATACCGCCCGACCCGTTTCCCCAATAATTTCCGTTAATATTAATTCAGGGCGGAGGTGGCCGCCGTTTCCAGACTCACACTCACAATATGTCGTAGCTAATTCAGTAGAAGCATAGGTTGAGTATATCCTGGCATTCCACATTTTTTCAAGTAAGCCCGAAGATGGTAAAAGTTCGAAATTTCCGTCTCTTACTGTTTCGCCAATTGCGATAATTTTTTTTATTCCGGCTTCAGCCGGATTCTCTCCATTATCGAGGGCATATTCGCCGATTTTGCGGATAAGAGATGGCACCCCCACTATCGCGGTGACCCCCGTCAGCTTGATTAATGCCCAATGCTGAGCCGCACTACCCGATCCGGCTCTGACCATCCTCGCACCGGCAGCAACCCCGCCCATGAAATAGGCCAGACCCGCCATAAAGCATCTGTCAAGGGCGGCACACTCAAGCAGGACATCATCGGGGAGAATTCCCGTCATGCCAAGGGCAATCTTCTCATTATAGGCCAGCCTCGAAAGGTCGGATGCTGTTTGAAAGAGCGAAGCGGGATGTGATCCTGTAGATGCCGATGTTAAACATACATCAACAATTTCATTTTCGGGAACTGCGAGAAACTCGTTATTGCTGTTATTTAAATCGAACTTTGTAGTAAAGGGTAGTTTCTCTACATCCGCGATAACCCTGATCGAGGATGTATCTATAGAATTTTTTCTAAACCAGTTTTTATAGAAGGGGCTTTTTTCCGCCGCATAATTGAGGTGTGCAAAAAACCGGTCTGTCTGGATCCTGTTTATTTCATCTATTGAGGCAAATTGGAGATTTTCAAACTTGCCGCCCATATACGGCAAAATAAAATTATTTTTCCAGTTATTCATTTACTCCTCAAAATATTCCCTGTACAACCTGACAACATGCTTTCTCATTTCCTTTGCCGGATCCTCCGAAGTGAAATCCGAGGGGAAAACCGGAGGTAGAATATCAACCCGGATCTGTGCTGGGTGCATGAATGGAAAGGTCTTAAAAGCAAACCTCTCAACCCCGGCAAGGCATACAGGAATAACCGGGATATTATTTTTTACGGAAAAAAGGAAGGCTCCCTTTCTAAATCGGTTAAGCTTTCCATCCCCCGATCTATGGGCTTCGGGATAAAACTGGAAAGAAACATTTCTATCCTTTAGAGCTTTTCCTGCTGCAAGCAGTTCCTCCGTCGATGTTCTATCAATATTTATATACCCGGCCAGCTTCATTGCCCAGCTGAATATAAATATCTTAAAGACCCAGCCCCTTACTATCACCAGCTGGTTTGGAATAGGGACAAGGGAAGAGAAAAAAATATCGGCAAAGGATCTATGGTTTAAAACAATGACATAGGGCCCATCAGGAGGGATGTGTTTTTTTCCCCGCACACTCGTCCTTATGTAGGGCCAGGATATAAAGATGAGGAATCTCCCGTAGAGCCAATTATGAACCCTGTAAAAATCATCCAGCTTCCCTATTCTGAATAACAAAAAAACAGCAAGATGGAATATTGAAAAAATTTCATAAAATAGCGATAGAATTGACAGATATGTCAGAAAAATGATATTTAGAATTATCAGTACTATCCCTTTAACCTTTTTATTCATGAAAAATTAGTTTCCAATTATATAAATTATTCGATTAAAACAGCTGCAAGCCCCGCCAATATTCACTGTCGGGGGTTCTATATTGAAAGCCGTTATTATCCCTGACCTGTCTATTGCTTCCCCATTATATATTTACAGATATCGGAGACCTTTCTCATATTTCTTAACAGCTCTTCATCCTTTTCCCTGTTGACCTTAAACCCGAACTTTTTTTCGAGAGCAACTGTCAGATCAACACTGTCCAGACTATCCAGTTCCAGTTCCTCGTAAATAGCAACATCAGGATGTATTTTCTCCAGAGGTATTTCGAACTCGTCAATCAGGATGTTTGTAACACCATCCAATATTTCCTTTTCACTCATCAAACAACAACTCCTTTATTATCAATACGGAATTTATGCCGCCAAAACCAAAGCTATTTTTAACAAACATATTAAAACCGATATCTTCCTGTTTTACAATATGATTTATCCCTGAACAATCTTCCGGGGGACAATCAAGATTTTTCGTGGGGATAATCTTCCCATCCTTCATCATCCTGAGAGAAGCAATAACCTCAAGAGCGGCACTTGCCCCGAGAGTATGCCCAAGATGACCCTTTAAACTGCTGACGGGAACACTGCCTCCGAAGACCTGGCGTATTGCTCCCGCTTCGGATGAATCCCCGACTATTGTCCCTGTCGCGTGGGCATTTATATAACCGATAACAGAGGGATCAACCCCCGCGTCTGCCAGACCATTTTTTATACAAAATACAATTGAGTCAAGATCCGAATTGGCTATAGACCTTCCGCTCGAAAGAGTCGAAAACCCTATAATTTCCCCCAGAATATCCGCCCCCCTGGAGAGAGCCGAATCCAGGCTCTCCAGTATAACACATCCCGCACCATCTGAACATACAGTACCGTCTCTCTCCCTGTCAAAAGGGCGGGGGGTTAGATTCGGTGTATCGTTAAACTTCCACGATGCAGCGTTAAGGCTGTCAAAAATTGCATTCGTTATGGGATGGAGTTCATCAGCCCCTCCGCACAGCATTATATCCTGAATTCCATTTTTTATTGTTTCGTATCCGATACCAATTGCCTGAGCAGCAGAAGAACATGCACAATCCGAGGATATCACCCTCCCCCTTATATTAAAATACCTGGCAATATTCGCCGCACAGGTATGACTCATTATCTGAAAAAAAGTACCTGCAGGCATCTCATGAAGGGATTTTTGGCTGTAGTTTTTCCAGATATTCCCCTGAATGCTGCTTATACTTCCAGTTGATGAGCCAAAGCAAACACCCACCCTCCCCGATTCAATAATTGAAACCGGAAGATTTGAAAACTCTACAGCCTCTTTGACAGCGGAAACAGCCAGGATTGAAACCCTTCCCATGGTCTTACGCAATTTCCTGTGAATCAGCTTTACATCAAGTTGTTCAACGAGGGGAGCCCCAACCCAGCTATTGAGATCATTAATTTCCTCTTCCCAGACAGCCTTCATATTTTTTACGGAAGATTTCCCGCTGTACAAACCCTCCATCATTTTTTCAACCCCAAAACCAAATGGGGAAACCGCCCCAACTGATGTGATTACTACCCTGTTCCGTTCTTCATTTATCCGCATTTTCTTATATCTTCCCATATTTTCTCAGGATTTACAATATTTGAAACTGCAAGGAACCCGGAGAAAACGGCTCCCATAACTCCTGGTATTATACTCTGACCGGATATAAATAAATTCCTTATTGATACTCGTGAGTTGAGGGTTCTTTGAAATTTAGATTGTTTTAATCCATACATAGAGCCCTTTTCCGTGCCGGTAAATCTGCTGAAAGTAACGGGTGAAGCAGAATCAATTACCCTTATTCTGTTTTTTAAAAGGGGCAGTTCTTTGACTACTTCATTGATTATTTTATCCTGGGTAGCATGTTTGATTTTTTGATACCCGGCATCGTTTCCGTATTCCTTATCATTAAAATAGTCTTCAAATTCAACACCCCCCATGGGCTTGATAATATTAAAGCTTTTTTTCCCGTTCATCCTGGTATTGTCATCCATATTCAGCATCATCAGGGAATTTACACCATTTTTCTCGTAGCTGAAAGAATAATAGTTATTGCTTCGTATTTCTTCGGGAACTACCTCAATGTCCGAGAAAACGAGGAAGGGAGATGTTGTATTCTCCATGCCTTCAAACCCTCTAAAAAATGCAGGGCGAATGGACTCTGCCGTAACAAGCCTCAAAAGGGCTGAGGGGTGCAGGGTACTGATACAGGTATTACAGTTTATAATATTCTCATTTCCTATCTCGACCCCCCTGATTCTTCTTGATGCATCAACAATCAGTCTAGTTGCAGGTCTGCCATGGTATAAATCTATTCCTGAATTTACCAGACATCTTTCATATGCCTCCACCAGAGACCTGGTATTGTTCCTGACCAGAAAAGCAGCTTTATAGAATTCTCCGACAATATTCATATACATATTTACAGGAATCTCATCCTCGCCCGATCCATACAGGGCAAGCCCGTGACAACCAAGAAGCCTTATCAGGGTTTCTTCCATTCCTATTTCTTCACAAAACTCTCTGAGGCTGTATCCATCACCAAATCTATAACCCGATTCTCCATATTTGAGGGATAAATTTGAGAAAAAAGATGAATCACTGAATTCTTCAAGCTTCCTGATAAAAATACCCACGGCCTTTTTGCTCACGGGAAACTGAGATGCAAGAAAATTTTCCAGACGCTCATAACCGTAGGGCATTCTGTAAAGATTATTCTCAAGGGATAGGATATCGAAACAGTCAGGATCCATCAAAACAGGCTCAATTAATCCGCCTATACCAATATAGTTCATCAGGGCTTTGAGGGGATGCCCCTCGTTAAGACCGGGAGAGTATATAAAACCGGAATCCAGCCAGAAATCCTTTCTTTTAAATGGTCTC
>CAZEKV010000080.1:0-10308 GCA_964512945.1 uncultured Spirochaetales bacterium
CTGACAAAAGATATCAATTGATTACGAATTTCAATATTTTAGCTCCCTCCGCCGGAGGCTATCCCTGTGATCGGTTTCGTACAGGTGAAAGCATCTTAAAAGCAAAGAGGGGGAACCTCCCGGGTATTGAGTACATCGCCCAAATTTTAGAGGCAATGCATTCAGAGGGGAGATTCCAGACCTTATATTCATATATTTTTGATTTACAGAAGAAAAATATTGTACTCTATAACAGGTCTAATTTTTCCAGAAAAGCTGTGCTGAACCTTGAATGTCTGTTGAAAAAGGGGAAACACACCTTAATGATAGACGACCTTATCTATAAATAAATGCCATTTTATTTCTGTCTGGTATTCTTTGATACTGACCTGAATTCTTTTCTAAAATGCTGGATTATTTCCTTATATCTTTGCAGTGATAGTTTCCCGTGGGGATGCAGGCGGTAGACCCCCCTTTTGACTCGCTCAAACCATCCGTAGTAATTCTGTGACAGAATACTTTGTGTTTTCATAGAGGTTCCGTATTTTATCAATTTTCCCGGGCTTGATTCCTTTAATTTTTCAAGAAAACAGGCTATTTTTAATGCGGAAAGTTTATAGGCGGTTATCTTTTCCTTTTTGCTGACACTACCTGCAAGATTAAAATCTTTATATCTCCCGTCCATTTCTCTGATGATCTGTTTTTGTTTTTTGACTCTTTTTCTCTTAAAAAATTCAGATGGATGAAAAACAATTTCAATTCTTATTTTCGTTTTAAGAAAATGGACCACTATTAAACCAATTTCAAGTCTTTTAAGCACTCGCTTAATTCCGCTGAAATTAGAGGGATATTTATTGTTAATAACAGGGAAAGCAGTGTATACGGAATCAGAAAATTCAAGGCGTTTTACAGCCTGAATGAGGAGATTCATGCTAAAAACGGTTTTTAATTCAATAATGATGATCTCATTTTTTTTCCTCGCGATTATGTCACAGAATAAAACTTCACTATGAACTTCATATCCCTGTTTTTCGAGGTATTGTTTTATCGGTTCGTATAAGTCCGTTTCTTTTATTTTCATTGTAAATAACAACACATGAAATATAAAAATATATTCATTTATGGAACGTATCAAGGGGGTGCCGGTATCATACGGACTTTCGGGATCTGATTCTTGACAATTTAAATGAGATTGGTAACAATGGCATTAAATTACTGGAAGTAGCCTGATTAAAATAATGATGACACTAATAAAAAAAAACAGCTTTGCTGGTAAAGTTTTGTTTCTCCTGTTTTTTCTGGCAATCTGTCTGCCAGGGTTTGTTTTTTTAAGATCGGATTCTGATTCTTCACTAAGTTACGGGATCTATGCAGATGAGGGCTATAAAACCTTCAATGCCAGAAACAGGGTGCTTTTTGGTAAATACTTCTGGAATAAGAATGATGAGTATGAGGGCTGGTATAAACGCAGTCCCGTTATGACCGGAATCTATATCCAGGCTTTTAATTTTTTTGGTGTAAATTTACTGACTATCCGTGTGGTTGCTGCAATATTTACGGTTTTTTCTATATTTCTTATCTATCTGATTTCAAAAAAATTCTTCAGGGATAAAAAACATCTAAAATTTCTTTCAGTATCTTTAGCAGGATTTTCATACATATATTTTACATATGGGCGGATAGGCTTCTTCGAAATACCGGCGAATGTTCCCTTATTGCTAATTGTAATGGGGTGTTTTTTATTCCTGGATTACTATAATAGGAACAGGGAAATCAGAGAAAATCTATTGGGCTATCTATTCTCAATTTTGCTGATTTTTATCGGGATAGTTTTTTCATATAAAATTAAATTAACATCATTAATCAGTATAATTGCGATTCTTGGGGGGGCAGGGGTAAGTGTAGTAATAATTGAAATAAAAAGGAATCCAGGGTTTTCAGAAAAAACAAAAGTAAAAATAATCAGATATCTGATATCAGGGTTAATAATCATATTTTTTTCGTCGTTGCTGCTATTTTCATCATTTGAATGTTTGAGGGGCATGATTTATGCCAGTAGACCCTTTAGTCCGGTATTAATAACTTTTTTATCTTTACTGAAAACCAGATTTATTGCATATAATCCTATAATATTTTTATTTGCCGGAATATTCTCATTATACACAATAGCCGGATATACAAAAAATAATATTAATAAGATGGATAATAATCAAACAGGATATTTTGATCTGATTTTTGTCGTGTGGTTTTTGCTTTCGAGCGTTATAACTATTTCTCTTGTTTACCATCCCCTGCGATATTTTTTACACGCTTATGTCCCGATGTTTTTTTGTGCGGCAAGATTTATCACTGAAAAGAAGGAGATTGAGAAATATCTTGAAAGTAAAAAAACGATTATTCAAAGGATTATCCTTTTTTTTCTGTTGATCATCTCTGCATCAAGTTTGTTGTTTTCAGTTTCAATGGGTCTTGCAGGATTCTACCATACAGATAAATTTGTACACGCGTTAAAAGATAATTTGATTAATCTAAGATTTATTAATATTTTCAACCTATGCTATCCGGTATTTATTGGGGGAGTACTTATCGTCATGCTGTTTATTGTGAGAAAAAAAATTGTTAAAAAGGTTGGATTTAATAAAATCATTATGTTTTTTCTATGTATTTATTTTCTCTGTCAGTCTATGTTGTTTGGTAAATGGCTCTTAACAAATGAGCAGAGTATTTTCAGATTGTCAGGTGAAATAACAAAATTTGTCGGAGAAGACAGAATTTTGGCCGGAAGCATGGCTCCTTCTCTGGGGGTTGAAAATAGGATCAGGACTATTTATATTAATGCAAACGAGGAAGAGAAGGCATGGAATCTCTATAATTTGAGAAAGATAAAACCTGATTTTTTAATTATTTCAGGAGATTCGCAATTTGGAAAAATCAAGAAAATTTATCCTCTCGAAATGAGCAGGGCGAGATTAATAAAAAAATACCACCTTGGTGTTCATGAGTTGAAATTGTATGCGCTTAAGTGGTAAACACGGTTAAAGAAGGTAAAACATGAAAGCAATATCGATAATTGTTCCTCTTTTTAATGAGGAAGGAAATGCAGGAGAACTCCACAAAGAGATAGTAACAGTTTGTAGAAAAAAGAAATATAAGTTTGAAATTATTTTTATTGATGACGGATCCACGGATAAAACCTGTGAAATTTCAAAGAAGCTGAGTCCGATAAAATATATTCAACTTAGAAGAAATTTCGGCCAGACGGCTGCAATGGATGCAGGAATAAAGGCGGCAAAATATGGGTATATTGTAACAATGGACGGTGACAGGCAGAACAATCCTGAAGACATTCCCCTTCTAATTGAACATCTGGAAAAGAATAATCTTGATATTGTTTCAGGGTGGAGAAAAAAACGGAAGGATCCTTTCTTGAAAAAAATAATATCCCGCGGGGCAAATCTAATACGAAAAGTATTGATCAATGATGGAATACACGATAGCGGATGCAGCCTGAAACTATATAAGAAAGAGTGCTTTGATAAAGTAACTCTCTATGGAGAAATGCATAGATTTATTCCCGCCCTCTTAAAGATCAAGGGATACAGGATTGGAGAAGTAGTTGTAAACCACAGGCCGCGGATAGCCGGCAGAACAAAATATAACTGGAGAAGAATGTTCAGGGGATTTATTGATATGGTCTCGGTATGGTTCTGGAATAAATTTGCTGTGCGCCCCCTCCACCTCCTTGGAGGACTCGGGGGATTTTCGATTTTTCTTGGCTTTGTAAGTTCGGGAATGACATTATTTTTCTTTTTTATCAATCAGGATTTATCAAATACAGTATGGCCTTTATTAACGGTTTTTTTCTTTTTAATTGGAATCCAGTTGTTTATATCCGGTTTAATTGCTGACATGCTTTCAAAAACCTATTTTGGTTCATCACCTGATACTCCATACGATATCAAAGAAATATTTGAAAAAACCGGGATGGAAAAAAAGAAGAAGAAAAATAGGGGAAAACTGTGATTTTTACAGAAAATGAAATTCTGAAAAAGCTTTTCAGGCAAAAGACCGATGAGGATCTTATTCAGTTTTTCCGATATTTTTTAGTTGCAGTTTTATCTGCGGGAATTGATCTAAGTTTACTGTATATACTGACGGAGTGGGCAGGACTATATTATAAGATTGCCGCAGGAATAAGTTATATTCTCGGAATGCTTGTTAACTATATTTTAAGTATTTTATGGGTTTTCGATAAAAACAGATTTGGGGATGAACACTCAATGGGGTTTGCTATTTTTTTGTCAATTGGGCTGATCGGCCTGGGAGTTACTCTTTTTCTTATGTGGCTTTTTGTTGATATTCTGTCGTTGTACTACATGTTGTCCCGTTGTATTTCGATGGGGATAGGCTATTTTTGGAAGTACTTTGCCAGAAAATATATTATTTTTGATACTAAAAAATAGTTGTCTCATTCCCTGCATGCTTTTTTTATTGAATAAATAAGCGGAAAATTATATAATATTTCTGGAGAAATGGATTTCAAAACTGAGCGTTTATTGATTCCGGTGTACCCCTATTGCGGGGGCCGGCAGGTTCACTCGATGTTTGTACCCGATTCCTTGCGATTAAAATACTCAAGAAATATTTATTTTCTATTGTAGATTTCTGTGTAGATTGATAAAGTTTCTTCGGCGGCTTTTTCCCATGAAAATAATCCGGCTCTTTCTGTTCCCTTTTTTATAAGATCGTTTCTTAGTTTTTTGTCCAGAAAAAGTGATTCCATCGCTTTTGCAATTTCTTTCATGTTTTCGGGAAAAACAGTTAGTGCTGCATCCCCTGCGATTTCTCCGGTTGAAGATCTATTAGAAGTAATAACGGCTGTTTTTGATTCCATCGCTTCGAGTATCGGGAGACCGAATCCTTCATAGTTCGATATCAGGCAGAGGGCAATCGAGTTTTTATATAGCGAATAGAGATCCTTATCATCTACATATCCGATAAACTCAATATCCGATCTGTTGCGAATATTGGTATAGAAAGTTTTATGTGTCTTTCCCGCTATTTTCAGTTTTACATCTCCGGAGGTTCTGCAATTTTTCTTAAATAATTTAAATCCCTCTATCAGACCCCCTATATTTTTATGGGGCCGCAGCTCTCCTATGTATAAAAAATATTTATCTGCAGTTTTTTTCTCATTTCCCTTTTTTAAAAAAGAAGCCTCGTAAACGGTTTTAATCCTTTCCAGACCGTGTTTTATAGCAAATATCTTTATAAGGTCGTCCCTTGTTGAATTTGATACAGTGATGATTCCGTCTGCCTTTTTAACAGCATGCCTGAATACAGCATTGAGGTAGATACTTTTAAGTATGCCGAATTTCCCCAGATATTCTGGAAATAAAAGGTATTTCAGATCATGAATTGTTACGACCGAGTTTTTACTCATTGTCAGGGGTAAATTTGAACTTAAGCAGTGATAAATATCGTATTCAAGCTTATTTTTGAAAAATAGATATTTCAGGTCGCGCAGGGGGCCAATTGCTGGAATATTTGCTTTTAATATTCTTATATTGGAGAATTCTTTTCCCATCTTGTATATTAGATGGTTTTCATCCAGATCAGGCCTGATTGCAACTCTAAAAGTGGTCTTTTTTGACAAAAGAGCCATATTCTTTATAAGCTCAATAGAGTATTGACTGACTCCGGTTTTCTTGTTCTTAATAGCAAAAGCATCCAGTAAAACAATCATCGTATGAATTAAAATCCCTGGTTCATCATTTATAGACACATACTATTTGTGGATAGTTAAGATGTCAATTAAAATATACTGTGGGGAGGCTTTTTACTTGAAAAGACAGCGGTAACCTGTAACCATAATTACTTCAGGGAGAAAATATGAATATCCTTATTCTGGCAGACAGGAAAATGGAGATTTTATCAAATCTAAAAAATATTTTCAGGAAATTAAAGATTGATAATGAGTTGCATATTCTAAAACCCTCGGATGGATTAGAGATTCTCTATAAAAAATTAAGAGGTGCTACACATCTTCTTGTTTTTGTCTCTGAGGATATTTCTCTGGAGAACTGGTTTGTCTTTTCAATTGCCTTTTGCCTGGGGATAGATAAATCGGTATTCTTGTTTTTGAGGAATGATAAACTATTACTCCCCGAATTTTACAGAGAAAATATTAAGTGCAGCACGAATATTGAGGAATTGGAGAATTTTTATCAGGTGCAATTAATTAAATGGGAAAAAAAGATTCTAAAGGAAAATGCTGTTAACGAGCTTGGAAAAATGGGGTATTCATTTTCTGAAGAATCTTTCTTCAATGCCGTTGCAGCGGGTGAAGAGGAAGCAGTTGGATCCTTTCTGACAGCAGGTTTTTCTGCGGGTTTATCCAACAGAGAAGGTGTGCCGCTACTGTCAATTGCGGTACGCAATAATCACAGAAACCTGATATCATTACTTCTGACATATGGGGCATCTATCAATGCTGTAAGTAGGGATAGAGGGAATACGGCTTTAATGGATGCCGCCTCGATCCCGAATGAAGAGATTGTTTCAGATCTCATACATGGGGGGGCGGATCTGGATGTCAGGAGCAAAAACGGACAGACGGCTCTAATGCTGGCAGTTGGGCAAAACGACTTTAAAACATCCGACCTTATTCTGCGTGCAGGGGCTGATGTTTCTATAGAAGACAATCTGGGACTGACCGCAAAAAAATACGCAGAGCTATTCAAAAATGATGATATTATAAAGATAATAAGACATTCTGAATGATACTTAACGATCATTCTACGATCTGAATTTTCTCCATTTCTTCGAGAAGGCGAATCGACTCTTTTGCGGCATTCAAATTCTCCTTCACGGGTTGAAAGGTCGGGTCAATATCGAGGGCTTTTTCCCAGAGTTCTATGGCTTTATTTAGTTCTCCCGAAGCATATGCCTCAAGACCGGCTATGTATAATTCATCGACTTTTGAACGCTTCTTTTCCCTTCCCCTGTCTCCAAGCCTAATCTTTGCCTCAATACTGAATCTATCGAGGGATCTGAACTGGGTATCAAGTCCAAGTGTGTAGTTGACAATAAAGCTTACCATGGAAAAATCAACATCGGCTCCCAGGGAGATCCTCGGATTTGATCCCCTGTTTCTGAAACCGGCCTGCATGGAAAAGAACTTAGCTATCTGAACATCTATTCCGACGGCAAAATTCCAGTTTTCGGCAGGATAGGCGTCACGATTGAAGGATATCGGAAAATTACAATCGAAGGCAATATTCAGGGGCTTTACGGGGGCGTAGGACAGGCCTATGCTTATTTCAGAAGGCAGAGGATCGTCATGAGAATGAAAACCCACATTTTTTAAGACGGCTCCCAGTGAAAAGTTTTTTTCTCTGGAATCATAGAATTTCAATAGATCAAGCCTCGTAAGAAGCCCTATATCAAGCATCACCGCAACTGCAGATTGTCTGGAAACATTGTTGGGGATTGAATCCGATGGGAGGTGGCGGTAGGCAAACTTTAAATTTGCACCAAGAGCAAGCCCGTTAAAATAATAGCTGGAAAATAAATTGTACGCAACATTCATTGAAATTATAGTTTCAAAATAATATCCCCTGGATGTCCTGTCTCCGAAATCGTTGTACTCTGTAAAGGGAACGTACAGGAATTTTCCTCCGGCTCCCATGCCGAGATTATCAAAACGCATTGTATAAATAACCTCTTCGATGTTCGAGTCGGCAATCCAGTTATTGTGAAGAAACGAAAGCTCGGTTTGATTTAACAGGGCACTTGCGGCAGGATTTGCTTCAATAAAACCCGAATCGGAAGACACGGCAGTATAGGCAGTACCCATACCCTCATACTTCCCCCCCCCGGGACTCTGGAGGAGAGGGAAGGCTGTTAATCCGGTATTTGGATCGTAAAATAAATCAGCCCATTCCGTCAAATTTCCGTATGAGTCGGCTCCTTCACTGTAAACAGCGCTGGATAAAGAGAAAAGCAAAACCATAATGTAAAGTAAACACCGCATTTATTCATAATATACAACAAGATTAGCAAAAAATCTATACGATCTGAAAGTCCTGGGCAGGGTATTCAGGCTTATCTGTGAAGAATATTTTATGTTTGATCCAATAGTTTTGTAAACAAACCCTTTAATATGCCGATGATTATAAATGAGGAGCGATGAAATGGATATGCAGAAAGATGATCTTAAGAAATTGATGAGGGATCAGATAAAAACCCTCGGTATCTTTTGTAAAAAAGAAGAAAAAATAAGAAATTTTATATATGAGAAAAAATGGCGTGAGCTGGAGAATGTTATAAAAGAGATGTCCCCCCTATCCGAGAAACTGGAAAGCCAGGAAAAAAGGCGAAATAAGGCATTCAACAGGCTGAAGAAAAACCTCGGGCAGGGGAACGATGCAGGCTTTTATCAGGTGATTGTAAAACTCCCTGAAAATGAAAGGGATATCTATTCAGAGCTTTACAGAAATCTGAAGATTGCTGCTTTGAAGATCAGGGCGGTGACCAATGGGATTAATACCCATGTAAGGGCTGCTAATGGCATTCTCCGTGACATTATAGAAGAAGTGTATCCACACAAGCTAGGAGACCTCTATTCCAGAAGCGGAGGAAAGATTCCGGTTAGTATTGACTCTCCCATGGTATTGAATAGAGAGCTGTAGAGTAAATAAATAAGGAGCAAAAAAGTGCAGTCAACTTTTATGGGTATAGAGATCGGGAAAAGAAGCCTTGTTGCCAATAATCAGGCAATAGCAGTAATCGGGCATAACTTAAGCAATGCCTCCACTCCCGGATATAACCGCCAGAGGATAAAGCTGAAGACGATTGATCCCCTCTATTTACCTCAGCTGAATCGTGAGATGACACCCGGACAGATAGGGCAGGGCGTGGTTGTTGATAGTATAAAACGAATTCATGATGAAATGCTTGAAAGCAGGATTGTCGAAAAATCCAACCTGCTGGGGTACTGGAAATCACGGGATAAATACCTCGAGATGCTGGAACAGGTTTACAACGAGCCCGAAGATATCTCTGTCAGGGGGGCAATGGACAGATTCTGGAATTCGTGGCAGGATTTATCCAATAACCCATCGCAGATGGCTGTGAGGAAAACAGTACTTGAGAGCGGTACAGCCTTAATCGACTCAATTCATAATAGGTATGCTAATCTGAAGACCATAAGGGATATCCTTGAGACGGATGTCCAGGGTGCGGTGAAGGACATCAATGAAAAAATCACACAGATAGCGGCTCTAAACGAGCAAATAGTGAAAATCGAAGCGATGAAGGATAATCCCAACGATATTCTTGACAGGAGAGACGTTCTTGTTCAGGAATTATCGGAAATAATAGATATAACAATAGATAATAGGGATCCCGATGAATTTACGATTCACACCGGGGGTTTTAACATAGTACAGGGGCGGATCTACAACCCCCTTGTGGCTGTAGCCGATCCAAAAAATGAGGGATATTCCAAAATTATCTGGAAGGAAAATGGAGATAACGCTTATTTCAGGGGTGGTAAATTAAATGCTTTGCTTGAAATGAGAGATGTAGATGTAAAAGAAGAAATACAAACCCTTGATTCAATGACGATGAATTTTGTTGATCTTGTAAACGAAATCCATAGAAAGGGATATGGGTTAAATGAAAAAACAAATAAGGATTTCTTTGTTGAATATCCGTTTATCAATAATATTGCCGGTAATTATGATAGAAACGGTGATGGTGTTTTATGGTCCCATATTTTTAGAATTTCCGGAACTAATGAGCTTTCCCTCCAGGAACAGGTTGGTATACAGGGCACAATGATCCTCTCCAGTCCCGGTGGGAATATTGAAATAAATTATGAACCAAAAGATACCGTTGAAGATATAATCAAAAGAATAAATAACTCCGAATCTGATATTGTTGCCCGGATCGATAAAAATGGAAGATTGTCCCTGAAAGCAGCCATTTCAAAGAATAATCCTGATTTTGTATTGAGACATATAGAAGACTCGGGGCAGTTTTTGGTTGGATATGCGGGGATTTTAACAACCCAGGGTCAGAATGGAGCATATAAATGGGAACAGATGGATGCGGTAACATCCTTCAGGGGAGGGGAGACAAGCTATGCCGTTGCCCCTCTTGCCCATCCCTCTGCGTGGGTGGATATTAATCCCGAGGTACTGAACGATCCCGGGACAATAGCCGCAGGCTTTGGAGAGAATGGAAGACCTGCAATGCCCGGAGACGGATCAGCAGCCCTTGAAATAGCTTCATTGAGAAATCATTCGGTTATGATAGGGAAAA
>CAZEKV010000081.1:0-10194 GCA_964512945.1 uncultured Spirochaetales bacterium
ATCTGTCAGAGAGAATTCTTTCTTTTCCTCATATATGTATGAAATCATTGAAACAAGAAGAAATATATCCCCGAGTTCCTCTTTTATATGATCGGAGTCATTTTCGGCAATAGAATCGATGCACTCATATGTCTCCTCAAGTAATTTTGATTTTAATGTCTCCGGAGTCTGTTCAATATCCCAGGGGCAGCCGCCATCAGGATTCCGCAATTTTTTAATGATATTCAAAAAGTATATAAAAGCTTCTGAGTGTTTCTTCATATATTGTTCCAATTAAACCCTGGTGAAGATAGGAGTGGATGTTAATATGTTTAGCATAACACTGTCAAGAAGATTTCCCCCGGGAAAAGGGTTTTAAGAAAAATATATAAGTAGACAGAATATATATTATCGGAAGTATTGTGTGGGTGGTAAATAAATTGGACATAGGGCTCTATCTATTACTAAATTTTGAAAAGATCCAGACGCATATAAATGAAATTATAAGCGGAGGGAAAATATTAACAGAACCGTTGATATGGGTTAGAAAATGGATTAAGTCCTTAAAAAAGAACTCAAATACGGCGCCAAGATAGGATCCTGCCAGGGCTACAATCAGAGAAACCCAGAAATTACCAATCGTATGTTTTTTTAGCAGGAAGAAAAATATTAACGCCATAACAATGCCGATTAAAAAATATATTATCCCAATATTAAAATAATAGCTGAAATTCATCTAAACCCCGTTATTAATTTGTTTCTATTTTGATATAACCAAGATACAATGGTTTACTATATAAATCATAAATTAGATCTTCTCTTCCATAAGTAACAGCGTAGAGAACCAGAAAAGCCTCAGCAGGGAGTTGGCCTCCCCCATCAAGTATTTTGGAAAGATCGCTGTCGTCTTTTTGGAAATCAGAATCAGAAGGGCGTTCCAGGAATTTATCAAAATACGTATTCACTACCCCACTTCTTTCTCCGTGGAATCTCCTGCGAAAATCATCCATATCCGGATAAACTACTGCACCTGGAGATGTCCGGGAAATATCAGGCGAATCGTGAGTTTTGCCTCGTACCCTGGAGAAATCGATTTCTATGACAACAATGTCATTTTTATCAAGAGCATCTATTGTAATTATGGGTTTAAGAAATTCCTCGTTTGAGTAGTAGAGTTTCAGGTATCCGGCAGCTAAAAGCTGATTAATATCATCGATACTTATCGATTCTGCAATAATACTTGCATGTGTTGTCGATAGTGGGTAAAATTTGTAGTACACCTCGTATCCATCATAAAATGCATCATTATTCTTATCTGAAGTTTTAAACTCAAATTTATTATCGCTTCCCAATCCCTTAGGAGCACTCCCGCTAAGTGAGGGGGGATAGAGATAGGGATAGGTAGGCATACCGCATGTAAAAAGAAAACACCCAAACAATAATACCAGGGAAAGAGTTAATATATTTTTCATATCCCTACTCCAGAGAGTAATCGCAGTCAAGTAACTCATATATCATGACAGGTTTATTTTTTCCTTTAACCCTTATATTGTCAAGTTCTCTTACAATAACATTATTTTTTACTATACCGTAGGTATTTTCACTAATAATGATATTTGTTTTGTACTGTTTGTTTGTACCTTCGAGTCTGGCTCCAAGGTTAACATTATCGCCCATCAGGGTATAATTCAGCTTGTCGGGAGAACCCATGTTCCCAACTGTCATTATACCGGAATTTATTCCAATTCCGATATCTATTCTTCTTTCAGGAACCCAGCTTTCATTAAGCCTTGCAAGAGCCTCCATTTGTTTAAGTGCACATTTACAGGCCAGGATAGCGTGGTTTTCTTGAGGCATTGGGGCTCCCCAGAAACACATAATTTCATCGCCGACATATTTATCCAGATATCCATGATATTCAAAAATAATATCAGTCATGGCAGTCAGATAGATATTTAAATGATTAACAAGTTCCTGGGGCGTCATAGACTCAGAAAGTGTTGTAAACCCTCTTATATCGGAAAAGAGAACAGATAAATTCTTATCGACGCCCCCAAGTTCGGGAGGATTCTCCATTAGTTGATCTACAACATCAGGACTGACATATCTGCCAAACATTATTTTTATACGTTTTTTATCCCTTTCTTCTGTCATTGTGCGGTAAACAGTTATGGAGATAAATGTAAAAAAAATGCCAAGGGCAGGATTTGAAAAATTAATAAGAGTCGAATATGTATCAAAATATATTGCTGCAAGAATAAAAACCAGAAAAATAGAGATAAAAGAACAAATTAGGGAAACAATCGTCGAAAAGCGTGATGTCAAAATAGTAAAAAGAAAGATCAGAAAAAGGCAGAAAGACAGGTCAAACCATAAAGGCACCTGCTTCAGGAAATTGTTCATAAGGATATTATTAAGGGCATTAGCGTGTATCTCGACACCGTACATCGGCCCAAAAGGGGTTGTTTTTTCATCTTCTGCCATGCCTCTTGCGTAAGGACCTACCATTAGAATCTTGTTTCCAGCCATCAGGGTTTTTCTCCAGGCTGAGGGATCATCGGTACCAGGATCTTTTGTGGAATATCCAGCGAAGGAACGAAGCTTAAAGGTATTGTAGATTGCCGAGGAAGGTCCATTATAGAGAATCCTCATATTACCCTGAGAATCAATTGGAATTCTTATTTCCCGTTTTCCATCATCGAGGATCGAGGCCCCAGAATATGGAATCCATTTTTGGGTTTCCGTATCAAAATATTCAGGTTCGGGAATAATGATGTATTTTCCTGGAATAACTACTATGTCGGAATAATCTTTATTTAAATATTCAAGGGCAAGAGAAAGTGTAACGGCAGGTACAAGATGATTTTTATATTTATAAAAATAGAAAAGTTTTCCTTCATCGTCAGCAGATGGGGAATTGTTTTTAATCTTTCTTTTTATAACAGCAATACTTTTCTCAGTCAGGGGGTACGGGATTAAGTGGTGTCTTCCCTTTTTGTCAATCCATTCAATATGTTCTAATTCTTCTTCATTAACCCTGAAATCGGGAGTAAAATCATCAAGAGTATAATAACCGATTAATTCAGCCGATCTGGTAACAAGGGTTTGTCTCCGATATACATTATCAAAATCCTTCTGAAAATTAGCGTGGCCATAGCCATGAACCACTTCGGCATAGGGTTTCAGGGGAGGTTGCAGGCCATAGTATGTTATTATTTTCTTCCAATCACCTTTTATATTTTTTATTTCCCCGCAATTTTTGTATAGAATTTCCTGGCGATCAAAAAATTCTTCTATGGAAGTTAAATCAATTGGTTCTTCATCAAGAACAGTTTCAAGAAATACCCGTCCGTTTTCTTTGATACTATTAATGAGCAGGATATCATCAAAAGCCTTTTTATCCGGTTCAATAAAAAAAATATCAAGGAAAAGAGCCCTCTCTCGATCCCGGGTGTTCTGAATCCTCGAAAAAGCATTAACAATACTGGCTTCTACATGCCTTGGAAAAGGCCATTTTCCAATTTTTGTTAAGCTTTTAAAATCGATTCCTATTATTTCAATATCTTTTGATATTCTTTTTTCATCAAAATAGCACTCCTCAACTCCCTTTCTGTTGGTAGTTGATTGAGTATAGGAGTTAAGATTCAGATAGCGGTCAGCCATCTTCAATTCCATAAACTTAATCCATGAGGTATAATTATTAACAAGCAGCAATAAAATGATAATAATAGCAGCTATTACAAAGGAAAAATACTTCGTCTCAAAAAGCCTCAGGTGTTTTTTATCCTTTTTTCCTTCCATAATACCCCGATTTACCTCGTGAAAAAAATCTACTTCCTTTTCAGCTCTATTATACGACTGGCGGCAAGTTTTGTCCAATCATTATCAGTCAGGTTTTCAATTTTTTCATATGCTTTAATAGCGGAATCTATATCCTTTTTTTCTTCATATAATCTCCCAATAGAAAAAAGAACCCTGGGTGTATCCGGGAAGCTATGGTTATAGTCTTCATATAGCCTGGTATATTGCTCAATGGCCGTATCAATATCCTTTTTTTCTTCATAAGCACTGGAAATTTTCATCAAAGCAAGGGGAGCCATGTATTTTTTTGGAAATTTCTTAACAATTTTACTATAGGCAGCTATGGATGAATCCCAGTCTTTTTCCTCATAGTAAAGGTTCCCTTTTATCATTAATGCTCTCAGTTCGGGATATAACCCGCAATATCCGGTAATTACTTCATCAAGATCGCTTAAAATCTTTTCAGCTTTTTGCTTTTTCTCTTCGTCATTATCATTCAAAAGCCATTGATCGTAGTCTTTCTGGATATTTTCAATTACTAAAGTCCCTTTAGATGTTCTATCATTATTTATATTTGTTAAAAAAATATATCCAAACAAAAATAGAAGGATACAGACAGCAATCCCCAATAATATAAACCTTAATTTATATATTACATTGGAAAGCTTCTTAACTGTATTTGTTTTTTTTGTTTTATCGACGTCGCCTATCATGGGATCTCCTTATTTTTTGATTTCAAGCTCTTTTATAAGCCTTGAAAGATATGTCCTCTGGATACAAAGTTGTTTTGCAGTTTCAATTTGTTTCCAATTATTTTTATCAAGTGTCCGTTTAATAAAATTACTTTTAAATCTGTTTACAGCATCCTTTAAAGAACGATTTTCATAACAATTTATTAAAGACTTATTCTTGTTGTCGAGGAACAGATTTTCTGATGAGATGTTTGATTCATTGCAGATTAATACAGCTCGTTTAATAACATTTTCCAGCTCACGAATATTGCCAGGCCATTGATACGAAAGGAGGGCGTCGATAGCATCTTCTGAAAAATCCTCAACCTTTATGTTGTTGTAATTTTCAAACGATTTCAAAAAATAATTTGCAAGCTCGATAATATCATCCTGCCTCTCTCTCAGGGGCGGAATATGAAGAGGTAGAACATTCAGGCGATAATAAAGATCTTTTCTGAACTTTCCCTCCTCTACAAGCCTGTCAATATTTTTATTCGTAGCGGCAAGAATCCTGACATCAACCTTAAGAGGTTCACTGGATCCTACTTTTTCAAAAATGTGATCCTGAATTACCCTTAATAATTTTGCCTGGAGATGAAGGGGGATCTCAGCAATTTCATCAAGGAAAATCGTACCCTCATTGGCCAGTTCAAAACGTCCCCTTCTGTCAGAAACTGCCCCTGTAAAGGCTCCTCTTACATATCCAAATAATTCACTTTCAATTAAGTTGTCAGGTATGGAGGCACAATTGACACGAATAAAAGGAGAATTTTTTCGATTACTTCTAAGATGGATCTGTTCGGCAAAGAGTTCCTTTCCTACACCGCTTTCTCCAAGAATAAAAACAGGGGAATTCGTAGGAGCCATGCGGTCAACTATTAATAGTTTTTCGTCAATTACCTTGCTTTTCCATATAAACTTATGAAATTTATTTTTGCTTTCAATCTGATGTTGAAGCTTATTAACCTTATCTTTAACCTCTTGATAGGATTTTGCATTTTGTATTGCAATTGCTGCTTGTGTTGCAAAAATTTCAAGCCATTGCAAGTCATCATCCTGAAAAGGAGTTTTATTTAATTTATTAATAACCTCGATAACCCCGACACAGGTGTCTTTGATTCTCATGGGCACAGCAAGAATTGAATCCGTTGTATAACAAATTCGTTTACTTATATCGGAGTTGAAACGATGATCACTGTCTGCATCATTTACGATAAGAGAAGTATTATTTTTTGCTACCCATCCGGCAATTCCTTCGCCCATATTTAATGAGAATTTTTTTATATCTGAACTTTTCGGCCCTATGGCTATTTCAAAGTAAAGGCGATTGTTGTCAGAATTTAACAATAACAACGAAGAAGACTCGGATCCCGTTAATCTTGTGGCACAATTTAAAATACGCGTTAGCAAAGGAGTAATCTCGGTATAGTTCGAGTTTATCAGAGTATTTATCTCAATAAGTGTTTCAAATCTATCAGCGTCGATTTTTGATGTAAACATATAAATTTCTAATAAAACAACTCAAGTGTCACCTTTTTCTTTAAAGAAATCACCAAAACTCGTTTTGTCCATATCCTCGCTATGTATATACCTGGACAATTCTTCATTATGCAATTTCTTATGGTAATCCTTCAGGGAAAGAGACAATTTTTGTTTTGATGGATTTAGCTCGATTATAACAGTTTTTATTTCCATATCAACTTTGAAATCTTTAAAAATATCCTCCGGATTCTCAGGTCTTGTATCCGAAATATTGCTTTTATTTATAAGCCCGTCAATATCACCCTGCACTCTTACGAAAATCCCAAAATTTGTGATATTAGATATTTTCCCCGTTATCTCATCACCCACAGAATATGCACTGGCGAGGGATTTCCATGGACTCTCAGATAATTGTTTTACCCCCAGACTGATTCTTTTACCCTTTTTATCAACCCCTGTAATAATAACCTCAATTTCAGTATTTTCTTTCAGGATGCCTGAAGGATTCTTGATTTTTCTTGTCCAGGAAAGATCATCAGCATGGAGGAAACCGTCTATCCCCTCTTCAAGTTCGATAAAGGCTCCTGAAGCAATAATTTTTTTGATATTTCCTTTAAGACGCATACCGGAGGGATACTTCTCTTCAATTGTATCCCACGGATTTGGCTGCACCTGTTTTATCCCAAGAGAAATTCTTCCCTGTTCAAGATCAAAATCAAGAATTTTTGTTTTGACCCTGTCTCCAATTTTTAAGATATCTCTGGGGTGCTGTACCCGTTTTATCCAGGATAATTCCGATATATGAGCCAACCCCTCAATGCCCTCTTCAATTTCTATAAAGGCACCAAAATTTGTTATCTTACTGACGACTCCATCAACAATATCATTTTTTTTGTATTTTTCAGTAAAATTTGACCAGGGGTTTTCCTTCATATGTTTCAAGGAGAGATTGATTCTTCTATTTTCAACATCAATATTGATAATTTTTAAAGAAATTTTTTCATCTTTTTTAACATAATCCTTCGGTTTTGAGGCATGTCCCCAGCTCATATCATTAATGTGAAGCAGGCCATCGAAACCCCCAAGATCAACAAAGGCTCCAAAGGCTGTAAAAGTTTTGACAATACCCTCAACAATATCGCCAACCTTTTTTGTTTCAAAAAAACTATGTTGTTTATCTCTAATATCCTTTTCAAGCCATTTTCTTCTCGACACTACTATGTTATTTTTCTTATTAGAAGATCCGTTGGCTTCCATACTAAACTGTTCAATAAAAAACTTTGAGGAGATTCCCACTATTGTTTCAGGGTCGTCTATTCTTACAATATCTGATTTTGAAATGGGAGCAAAAGCGATTATATCATGACCCAGATCAACATCGTATCCACCCTTTTTATATCGGATAAATTTTCCCTCAACCGGTTTTTCGTTTTTAAAAGAATTGAAAAGCTCCTTCCAGAGCCCTTTTATATCTGCCTTCTTCTTGGATACGACTATCTGCCCTTCCCTTCCTTCCTTTTTTTCAAGCAGTACGGTTACCGTATCTCCAATTTTTGGAAGTTCTGTAAATTCCGTAACAGGTATTTTCCCTTCGGACTTATACCCAATATCTACAAAAACAAATTCACAACCGGTTTCAATTACACTACCATTAACCAGTTCGCCTTCCTTTAGTTCACCAAGAGATTTTAGATATTCTTCCTGCATGGATCCCTGTTCATTATTTTCGGCCTTATTGATTTTTTCCCCAATCACCTGATTACTACTCCCGATTATTATCCAAGATCATTTGAAATCTAACCAGTACTTTCTCACAAACTTGTTCAATCGTCAAGTCCGAAGTATCCAAAAATAGGGCATCCTCCGCGATTTTCAATTTACCTGCGGGTTTATTCCTGTCTATTCCGTCCCTCTCCCTGATGTTGGATATAATTTCATTTAATGACAGAAGGCTTACTCCCTGATTAAACCTTCTTTTCGCTCTTACCTCAACGGAAGCATCTAAATAAATCTTCAAGTCAGCTTCGGGGAATACGACTGTTGTCATGTCCCTACCTTCGGCTACAATATCCATTCTAGCTGATATTCTTTTCAGATTGGAATTAATAATTTCTCTTAATTCAATAATTGCCGAGATTTGTGCTACCCATTTGTCAATTTTATCTGTATGTAGAGAATCTTCTACATCATTGCCATTGAGGAATAACCTGTTGTTTTTTATTTCGAAAGTAGAATTTTTTGCAATAGCAATTAACTCGCTGTTTTTTTCAGGGTTCGCCGAATTTTCAAAAACACCAAGGGTTACTGCTCTATAAAAATTCCCCGAATTCAGGTAAAAAAAACCCAATTTTTTAGATATTTTTTTTGAAATTGTACTTTTCCCTACTCCTGCGGGTCCGTCAATTGCAATAATCATTTCCTACTCCATTTTAAAAACCAGTTAACTTCTTTATCATTTAGTCTTCGGAATTGGCCGGGGAGGATTTTCTTTAAAGTGATATTACCGATTCTTATCCTGTGCACACGTCTTGGTTCGTTATTAAAACGAATAAAAAAATTCCTGATCTCGCGATTTTTACCTTCTTCAAAAACTAAATTTACAGTCACGGGATTCTTCAATCTGTAACTTTTTATTTTATATTTTATGTTGTTTATATAAATCCCCTTTTTAAATGATTCAAGATTTTTAATATCAATTTTCTTTTTTGTTTCGACGACATATTCCTTTTCCATACGAAATCCGGGATGGGTAATTGTCCTGGTAAACTCCCCGTCATTTGTAAAGAAAATAAGGCCTGTAGATAGAAAATCCAGCCTTCCCACATTATGTAAACGAAAGGGAAAAATATCTTTAAAAAGATTGATCAATAATGGGCGGTTATATGGATCAAAACTTGAGCATAGATAATTTTTTGGTTTATTCACAGCTATATATATTTTTTTCGATGTTGAATAAATTCTCTTCCCATTGTAGGTGATTTTATCTTCTGGAGAAACCCTGAGCCCCTGTTTTAAAACAAGCCTTCCGTTAACTGTGACTCTCCCTATATCAATATATTCTTCGCATTTCCTTCTGGAACCTATCCCGCATGCAGCCATAAAGGCATGAAGCTTGGGATTATTGTTCTTATCCATTGAGTTCAAACCTGTTTTCATCCAGTTCGCTTAATTTTGGTAATTCAGCAATGCTTTTTAATCTAAAGGATTTTAAAAATTCTTTTGTAGTCCCGTACTGTACAGGCTTTCCAGGGATATCCTTTTTACCAACTATACTGACAAAACCCCTTGTTAAAAGGAGTTTTATCATTCCTTCGGCCTTCACTCCCCTTATATTTTCTATTTCACTTCTGGTAATCGGCTGAGAATAGGCTATAATCGAGAGGGTCTCTATTGCAGCACGGGAAAGTTTCTTTTCATTCTTTTTCCCATAACGCTCTTTCAGGAAATCCCATAAATCCGATTTTGCCGACAGCTGAAATGTCCCGTCAATTTCGGTCAATTCTATTCCGCGGGAGTTATCCGATAAATATTTATCTTTTAGCCCGCTTAGTATTTCTATTACTGCATTTTTCGGAAGGCTGCTTATTTTTACAATATCTTTGACACCAATTGGGTCAACTTCCAGGAAAAGAATAGCCTCAACTAACGCAATTTCTCTGTCAAGCATTTTGCTTCCATCCTATCTCATGGGGCTTTATTTTAATATCACCAAACAACCTGTTCTGGTAGATTGATATTTGTTTTGATTTTACAGATTCCAGAATGGCAAGAAAAGAACAAACTACTTCCATGATAGATTTTGGGTTGATTATTAGATCGGTAAATACGAATTCTTTCTTAGTCTCAAGTAATTCATTGATAAGACTGATTTTTCCGTTAATTGTGACTTCTTCGTAGAGGTCAAAGATCCTCTCAGGGGACAATGAAGAAATAATACCCGAAAAAGTCTTTAAGAGATCCCAGACATCTATTCTTTCCCATAATTCCCCATCTTCAAGAAAAGGGAGGTTTTTTTGCTTTTTCTTTCTTTCTATGGCCCATTCCGATTCTTTTTCTTTCTCTGCCATGATATCGGAGATTTTTTTATATTTTTGATATTCGATGAGTCTTTCTACGAGTTCCTGTCTTGGATCGAGAGTATCGTCATCCAGATCAACTTCTACAGGAAGCAGCATTCTGGACTTTATATACAGCAAAGTGG
>CAZEKV010000082.1:0-9891 GCA_964512945.1 uncultured Spirochaetales bacterium
AACGAAAATTCCATCTATCTCTTTAATTGTTCCCGTTTCCGTCATTAGGAACCTCACTGCATTTGCATTTTATTCTTTCTATTGATGTTGTTTTACCAAATTCATTAATATCAAGCAATACCCCCTGGAGTTCGAGGGAATCCCATGCATCTTTTGAACGCTCGGGGATCTGGGTCAAATGCTTTTGAATCTCAATTTCAGGATCCAGACCGCAAACAGAATCAAAACTTCCCGTTCTACCCGAATCAGTGATAATCCCCGTTCCCCCCGATAAAATTTTCTCATCAGAAGTAAGAACACGGAAATGTGAACCGATAACAGCAGAGACCTTTCCTTCGGCATAGTGGAACATCGTGTATTTTTCTGCAGTAGTAGCCGCATGGAAATCAAGGATTATTGTCTTTGTCTCTTTCCTTACTCTGGGCAGCAAATCACTTAAAAATAGGAAGGGGTTGCTCAAATGTATACGATCAAACCCCGACTGCCCCAGCAAGACTATTACTGCCACCTTCACATCCCCTACTGTATACATCCACCAGCCGCGCCCCGGATTTCCAAAGGGATAATTTGCCGGGCGTAAAATATAGGAAGAGTTTACCATGTGGGGAATTAAATCCTTTTTAAAGTAAAGGCGATCCCCACCCGTTATCGAATCTATACCAAGTTTATGAAGATAAACCGAATGGTTTTTTCCCAGGCCGTAACCCCCTGTAGCGCCCTCGCCATTCGCAATCACAAAATCGATTTCCTTCTCCTTCTTTAATCCCGGAAGAATCTTTTTTACGCAAAAAACACCCCCTTTCCCCACTATTTCACCAATATACAGAACACGCATGCATTTTCCTGAAAAAATTAGATTAACTCAACATAATATTATTTGAGCAGTGTACAACCGGAACAGGATACTAAAAATGGGGGATATAGGGAAGGGAAAAGAAATTTATATTTGATTCACACACCTTCATTACTGCTAATTCATTAAATAACAAACTCTATCTCCCGATTGGGATTTTCTGGTGGAGTACCGCAAAGCATGATGGATCCTTGAAATTGGATAGTGCATTATAGTATCCATGTCCCGGGGTTTATTATAGACAGGCTCTAATTACACTCAATTTAAAAAACACTTGACAATGACAAACCAGTGCGGTATAATAAACTATATTAGTTTATCGTTTACAGGAGGTTCGATGGATCCAAGAAAAGAAAGAATTGCAGACTGCTTTAAAAAACATATAAATCAGCTTGGTTTTAAAAAAACATCTGTTACCGACATATCTAATGAACTGAAAATTAGTAAAAAAACAATCTACGAACTTTTTAGTACTAAAGAAAAAATATTTCATTATGTAATTTACAGAGTTGCTAAAACACATAAAAACAGTATGACAAAAAAACTCGAAAATCACCAGACAGCGAAAGATAAAATTTATGAATTAATAAACATGATTTTCTCAGAATCAAAAAAATGGCTTAAAAAAAATGACGCTTTTGAATTCAAGTACAAATATGAAATTGCAGAGATTGCCTTTAAAGAGGCATATAATGAACTATTTGCTGAATTAATAAAAGAAGGTATTAAAAATGGAGAATTTGAAACAACTAATACAGTTGAGCTGACTATATGTTTTATTAATGGAATTTTTTCAGAAAGCATGAAATTGCTTAGTTCAAATCCTGATCTGGAAATTGAAAAAAATGTAAGTGAAAGCATCTTGAAGCTATTGAATTGAGGGAGAAGGGATGTTACCTGGAGGGTTAAAAATATATCTATTAATATCAAAATAAACTACCAGTTGGGATACAAATATGTTTGATTATGTAATTAGCAGTATCTTAAAAAATAAATCAAAATCAATATTATTGATTGTTGGGCTTGCTGCTCTTGTCTGTATGGTTATTTCCATATCCGGAATTGTGTCCTATCAAATTGATACAATGAAAAAACATGCATCTTCAGTTTCCGGACGAATTATTGTACAGTCAAAATTCAGCGGCATAAAATATCCACCCGGTTCAATAGATCTTAAAGAGTCCGGATTCACTGACATTAAAAACAGCTTAGAGTGTTTCCAGAAGGAACTTACTTCTCCGGTTTTATTCTACAGCATTAAAGAACCGGAATATCCAACCGGGCCGCCGATGGAATTACTTGTTGGAATACAGAAAAAATCAATTAAAAGTTTTACCGGTGCTATCGCAAATGAAACTAAACCATATCTTGGGAAACTTAAATTTAAAGATGAATATAGTGTAATAATCGGCAGTGAAATTTTTAAGAATCTAAAAAAAACAAATGATTCTATAAGCATTAACTCTAAAATTGATTTATTTGATCACACTTTTACAATAGTTGCGATTCTTGAGCCATCTTCAACGGATAAAATGGTTGATAATAGTTACATAATCCCCTTAAAAACAGCACAGATAATCTTTGATAAAAAAGGCATGGTCTCTTCATTTATAATGACATTAAAAAATGTCAATATATTACCTGAAATAGTGAAAAAAATTAAGGAATTTAATAAAAGTTACTCTTTGATTACAAATAAAACAATGGCAGAAAATGTCAGAAATGGTATGAAACTATTTTCGAATATGGTAAATAGCATTTCCATTGTAGTTACTTTGGTAGCGATATTGTTGCTCATTACCGTGATGTTAACTAATATCAGAGAGAGGACAAGAGAAATTGGAATACTCAGGGCTCTTGGCATGAATAATTTTAACATAATCCGGATAATTTTTCTGGAAATCATTACGATAAGTACTATAGGAGCAATACCTGGGGGTATCATCGCAGGTTTAATACTTAAATATGCCATGCTGTATGATTTGTTTAACATCTTTCATGTCTTAAAAATAATTCCATTATCTATAATCATTGCTATACTGTCTACAATATTCCCTGCGATTAAGATACTAAAAATTGATCCGATAAGGGCTTTGCAATATGAATAATTTAATTGAAATAAAGAAAATAAAAAAAACATATAAACTGTCTAAGATCAATGTTGATGTTTTACGTGAAATTGACCTTAGCATTGAGCGTGGAACAAAAAATTGTATTATGGGATCCAGTGGATGTGGAAAATCTACACTCCTTAATCTGATAGGAACAATGGACACCCCCAGCTCAGGTACATATTTTTTTGACAATAAAGATGTCGGGAAAATGACTGATTATGAGCGTACTGCTTTAAGAGCAAGGGATATTGGTTTCATATTTCAAAATTTTAATCTTGTAACAAATTTGACAATTGCAAAAAATATCGCCCTTCCTCTGGTAATATTGAAATATAGTAAAAAGGAAATACAAAAAAAAACAGATGAAATCATTGAGAAAGTGGGGTTGTCTCACCGGAAAAATCACCACCCCAATGAATTATCCGGCGGAGAAAAACAGAGAGTGGCCATAGCCCGTGCTATTATAAAAAAAAGTAAGCTGATAATTGCCGACGAACCAACGGGAAATCTTGATGAAAAAACAAGTCATGAGATAATGGAACTTTTAACGACTATTGTAGATAGAAGTGATACTACATTGATTTTAGTGACACATGATAGAGAAATGTTTTCATATTTTAACAATGTATATTATATCCGGGATGGGATTATACTATAAGGGAAGGCCTTAATTAAATGCCCTGGCAGAAAACCCGGCAGTGATGTTTACGGAGGATCAAAATGAGTATACATATAGAAGCAAAAGAGGGAGAAATAGCAAATTCTGTTTTACTCCCCGGCGACCCCTTAAGGGCAAAATTTATTGCCGAAACCTTCTTAGAAAAAGCGGAACCATACAATGGAATAAGGGGGATGCTTGGCTTTACAGGGGAATACCGGGGTAAAAGGGTATCCGTACAGGGGTCGGGTATGGGGATGCCCAGCCTTTCCATATATGTAAACGAACTTATAAACGACTACAATGTAAAAAATATAATACGGGTCGGATCCTGCGGTTCAATAAAAAAGGAGATAAAAATAAGGGATATAATCCTGGCCATGAGCTCCTCTTCCAGCTCAAATATAAACAAGTTAAGATTCCCCGGATTCAGCTATGCACCAACTGCAAACTATGAACTCCTGTCAAAGGCTCATAAATGTGCCCTTGAACTCAAAATAGAATGCAAAATCGGCCAGATATTATCAAGCGATCTCTTTTACACTGACAACACTGAATCCTGGAAAAAATGGGCGCAATTCGGAATACTGGCAGTAGAAATGGAAACCGCCGAATTATACACCCTCGCCTCAAAATTTGGGATAAACGCCCTGACAATCCTTACTGTCAGCGACAATATCGTAACAAAAGAAACAACCGGACACAGGGAAAGGGAAAGAACATTTAAAGACATGATGAAAATAGCCCTGGAAACATTAAATCAAATACAATAACCCGCCCCGCAGGCCCGTTTTTTCTTTTTGCAGCTTTCTCTATTCCAGACTTTTTTGCTGCTATCCCTGTAAAAATTCACAATCCCCTCTTTACCCCCGGCTTTCCGCTCCAATCGCCTGTTCCGGGGCTTTTGATCCGGCTCTGTCCCCGCCGCCGGAAGCCCCGGGGCGATTTCCTCTTCAATCCACCTGCCGATTTAGAAATGGAACGGAGATTACCCCGGGTCCCGGAAAAGCGGATGGATTACCCCGCCTTAAAACAGATTGCTATGTCCAAAACTCTTGAAATATGTTAGTATCCCCGAAAACTGCTCTTCAATCTCAAGGGTTTTATAAATGGGAAAAGGATCGAAATGGAAAACGAAACAACAAATTTCATTCACAAAATAATAGACGAAGACATTGAAAACGGAAAAACCAGGGTGGTTACAAGGTTTCCCCCGGAACCAAACGGGTACCTCCATATAGGCCATGCTAAGGCCTTCTCTATAAATTTCGGAACCGCTCTGAAATACAAGGGTTTATGTCACCTCAGATTTGACGACACAAACCCCCTGAAAGAAGAAACTGAGTTTGTAGAATCCATTAAAGAAGATATAAAATGGATGGGCTACAGCTGGAACGAGCACCTGTATTTTGCCTCGGATTATTTCGAAAAAATGTACGAATATGCCCTCAGGCTGATAAAGTCGGGGGATGCCTATGTAGATGATCTGACTACAGAAGAAATACGCCGCTACCGGGGGACTCTGACCTCTCCAGGAAAAGACAGCCCCTTTAGAAACCGAACACCCGAAGAAAATCTCGAACTTTTTATTGAAATGAAGAAAGGGGCTTTCAGGAATGGAGAAAAAGTATTAAGGGCGAAGATAGATATGTCCTCCCCCAACATAAATTTGCGCGATCCGGTTATGTATAGAATACTCCACGCAGAGCATCACAGGACCGGAAACACATGGTGTATATACCCCATGTACGACTGGGCACATGGAATAGAAGACTCCATAGAGGGGATAACCCATTCCCTATGCTCCCTCGAATTCGAGGATCACAGACCCCTCTACGACTGGTTTCTTGAAAAACTAAAAATCCACCACCCCAGACAGATTGAATTTGCCCGATTTAATCTTACATATACGGTAATGAGTAAGAGAAAGCTGAAAGAACTTGTAGACTCCGGGATTGTAACAGGCTGGGACGATCCGGGAATGCCTACACTAAAGGGACTCAGAAGAAGGGGATACACCCCCGAATCCATACGCAATTTTCTTAACCGCATTGGGGTCGCAAAAAATGTAAGCGTGGTTGATATGGCTCTTCTTGAACACTGCTTGAGGGAAGATCTAAATAAAAAGGCAAACAGGGTAATGGGTGTTCTGAACCCCCTGAAAGTGGTAATAGACAATTACCCGGAAGATAAGGAAGAAGAACTTGACGCAGTTAATAATCCGGAGGATCCCGAATGCGGAACAAGAAAGATCCCCTTCTCGAGAGAGATCTATATTGAAAAAGACGATTTTATGGAAGATCCTCCAAAAAAATTCTACCGCCTGTCTCCTGGACGTGAAATTCGCCTCAAACATGCGTATTACATAAAATGTAAAAGCTTTATAAAAGATAAAACCACAGGAGAAGTAGTTGAAATCCACTGCACATACGACCCCGCCACAAAGGGAGGCTGGTCCGATGATGGAAGAAAAGTAAAGGGAACATCCCACTGGGTATCTGTAAAACATGCTGTAAAAGCCGAGGTCAGAATCTATGAATACCTGTTTACCTCTCCTGAACCCGAAAACGGCAACTTTATGGAAAGCATAAATCCGGATTCAAAAAAGATTCTAAAATCGGTGATGGTGGAACCCTGTCTAAAAAACCCCGTTTATGAGACAAAATACCAGTTCCTGAGGCAGGGCTATTTCTGTGTAGATAAAGACTCCAAACCAGGAGCCCCGGTTTTCAACAGGATTGTATCCCTGAGGGATACCTGGGCAAAAATACAAAAGAACAAACAGAACATGAAAAAGTAGTTATTTGTCTTCGAGATATCCAATAACGACATTGGCCACAGCCCTTGGTTCCGGGGGCTGTGTGTAGATATTGTTCTCATAGTTGTGATTATACGGCGAAATATTCAATAGCTTACCGTCAACAACAAGTGTGGAACTACCCCCCGGATCAAACCCCATGGCCTTTTCGATACCCAGCCCTCGCAGAATATTTGCCATATCAAAATGCGTGGCTCCGACAGACTCCCTGATCCTGCCGTTTATAGTCAGAACAGAAAGCTCACCCTTTTTATTAAGACCAATGGCAATTTTTGGGCCCCTCATATCTGTGAAATCTATTCTTGCCGCCTGAGTCCTTATGGAATTCTCCGTCTTCCAGCCCTCTTTTTTCATATCAATAATCGTTTTTCCATCATCCAGCAGCATGGGCCCCGCCTCAATAGCATAGGAAATATCGTCAAAACCATCCAGGACAATATTGATCTTTTTGCCGATTTTGTTAAATTCCTGTGGGAAACCACCCCGGGGGAATGAAAAATGAAGCCCAATTGGAAGGATCTCTACCCTCTCTCCCGGTTTTGTTTTTATTACTTCCTGGATTTTTCTCCCGGAAACCCTGATGATAACCCTTCCATCCCCTGGAATGTATCTATCGCCATACATTAAGTTGTAATAACATAAACCCTTAAGATTTGCTTTAAGATTCAATGAGCCCGGCGGAAACAGGAACTTCTTCCTGCCCTCTATGAGGGTTATTCCCCCGGAACAATTAACCCTCCTGATATCAAGAGTCCCTTTTTTGTTTAGAATAAAAGCAGGCTTGTTAAACAAAGGAGGGGACTCAACAATTCCATCAACGATAAGAAGCCCCAGGGGGGTACCTATATAGGCCTCGGATAATCCAAGTTTCCCTACAAGCTCAGGATTAAGGATGTATCCTCCATTCCATGCTATCCTCCCCTTCTTCCGGCTGTTTCTGTTAAACCTCTTTAAAAAAGCCGGGACTGTTTCCGTCTTGTTATCCCTGCCCGAAACTGCAATAAATTTCCACCGCTTTTTTGGAACGCCTCTTACTGTTGCGACCATCCCCGACCAGGGGAGTTTGTCGTTGTAAATTCCATTTATAGAAGAATAATCAACCGCCCGTTCGGTTCTTTTCCCCTCCATAAGCAGTCTGTTTATTACCTCTTCTACAGGAGCCCCGGAATCAGAGGCGGCCATGGATAATTTTTTCAGCAAATTCTTCTCACCAATTTTACAGCATAACCCCCGGAACCTTTTCGAATTAAGAGTATCATCGAGGGATTTGGCAGTCTGAATAGGTGTAGGATAGGATAAAGCAGCCCTTAGCCCTGCAGGAAGCCATTGAACAAACCCCGCCCCCACAGGGATTCCCATAATCCCGCTTGCAAGTTCGGTCATTATTTTACCAATATGAAAACGCTCAATCTCCATAAAATCAGTCATAAGGGATGAATGTTCCCCCATTGCAATAACAAAGCCGTTTTTGGCGCCCGTATCGACAAGAACCTTTAAAGCCTCTTCTCCAAGCTGAAGTACATGGATTCCCACGGTAGTCTGCTCTGTCCCTATAATCCTGCAAACCCCGCTTTTTAAAAGTAGAAGCATATCCTCATTTTTGCTCTTACTTATAAACAACTTAAGATCGTTCAGGCTAAGATGGGTTCCAGAACTTTCTTTATGCGCAATTATACAGATCGGAGCTATATTTTTGTTTTTTAGATGCTTCTCTTCAAGTACATCATACTTTCCAAGTTTCAAACGAGTCCTCATCGGCTGAATAATAAATAAATCCAGTTCATCTTTAATATACTTTCCAAGGAAATAAACAATAGGGACATTCTCCTTAAGGCGCTTCACCAGCCTGTCTCTATTATCTATCCCAAGTTTCGCAGCATTTGTTATCTGCCCGAGAGCTGCTTTCCAATCGGAAAGCAGAAGGGGCCCGGAGTCAATTCTTGCCATAGGAGCCGGCTCAATAATCCTTCTAAACATGGAATTTACAACCCCTGTCAGTTCCTGAAATGTACGATCCCTGTAGGGATAATAATCCCTATTCCTGTGACGGTAGGAAAAAGAATGGTCAATCCTAACGGGCATTTCCCCCTTTTTTGTTGTAAAAACCTGCTCCACACAGTTGTAAAAATAATGTATTGTCGAAACAGGAAGGGGCTGCGGATCCCTGTTTGTTTCAATCAATAATCTGGCAAAATCAAAAACAAGCCCCTTAAAATTATGCTCCTCAACACGGAAAAAACTCGGATCAATCAAGGATTTCAGATATATCATGAAATTAAGCTGACCATAGCCCGGCAGATATTGCCTCTTCTCCGATTTTAAAATCGCCTTTAACGAAACGCTGTCCTGCATAAGCGAACGTTCGAACCCCGCGAGAGCCCTGACCGCTTCCTTCTGCGTCTCCCCGGGAACAGTAAGCTGAAGATGGAGTTTTTGTATAATCAATTCAATATTATTCCGAAACGCTTTTAAACTGTATCTTTTTTCAATAACATTTCTATTATGTTCAAGCTCTTCAAAATGCATCTGGGGATATAAAATTCTTTCCAGTACCTTTTCTACAACCTCTCTCGAAATACCCTGTTTGTTGAACTCAATCACCTTCAGCCTGTCCTGTGCCTCAAGATGTTCGCCAATTACACTGGCAAAAACATTCTCAGGTTCATAGCGCCTTGTAAAAATCGGAACCCCCGCAGCCCCTGACTCGATTAAAGGCAGCCCCCTTCCCTCTGTCTCGGAGGGTAGAAGCACGAGAGAAGCAATACTGTAAAGATCAGAAATATCTATGGGTGCTTCAGTCTTCTTTATATATTCAGGATCATCAAAAGCTGAAAAAAGAAAAGCCAGATTTAGCCTGTTAGAAAACTTTTTGTCGATATTATTCAGTAATCTCTCGTATTCGGAAAGAATACGCAGAAAATATTTTTTCTGCCCTGTTGGAATAGGACCGGAAACCAGAAGGGTTATTCTAACCTGACTATGTGCATCAAAATAGACACGAAAATCATTATCTGCAAACATTTTCTGTATAAGCTTGAAATTGTCCTGAATACGCTTCCTGAGGATAATCCTCGTAGGCTGAAGAAGAACAATATTATTCTCCCAGAAGTTATCAATGAATCCCTCCCTGAGCCCTATAAACAGGGGTTTGGAATCAACAGACTGGTTCTGCTTTTCAATTACCTTCCCAATAGATGATACACTAATTCTCTTCTTCCCCCCTGAAAGGATTCTATGGATCTCCATGGCTATGTGTATTTTTTCTCTTTTATTCTTGTACTTGTAGAGTTCCGTATCTATTGCAGTGTCTATCTCGTAAACATTGGCCGGATTATGCCCGAGGCGTTTTATACATATGTCAGACTGATCCCTGTTTATATTGACAGTCATCCATGATCTGGATTTCCATGGGTAACAAAGTTCAAGAATCGAAAAGATCTATCCAATT
>CAZEKV010000083.1:0-9786 GCA_964512945.1 uncultured Spirochaetales bacterium
CCGATTCTGCAGATCTAAAAGCTGAAACAACCTCACCGACAAAATCGGAAGCTCCCGGGGTATCAAGAATATTTATCTTGTTATTTTTCCATTCAAGAGCGGACAGGGAGGTATGTATGGACATTTTTCGTTCAATTTCTTCACTGGTATGGTCGCTAACAGTCTTTCCGCTTTCTATGGTTTCAACCTTTGAGATTACTCCCCCGGTATTCAATATCTGCTCGGTCAGTGTTGTTTTTCCTGTCTGTCCATGTCCGGCAACGGCAACATTTCTGATTTGTTCAGTAGTGAATCCCATAGGCAATACTCCTCATATTTGATTGATGTACCACTATAGACCCGCCTGGACAAGTTGTCAATAAAAAATTGCCGTATGGAATCTAGAGGGTTCCTTCTTTTTTTGCAAAATGTGAAAATTCCATTGCGAACACCCCGCGTCCCTGTGTGGAGCTTCTGAGGGCAGTTGAATATCCGAACATTCTGGCAAGCGGTACGGTTGCCTTCAGGTGTTCAACAGCAGGTTTACTATTTAGACTGCTTATTACGCCGTTTCTGGAGGTTATATTGTTAATCACTTCTCCCACAAATTCCTTTGGAACCATTATATCAACAACCATATGGGGTTCCAGCAGGATAGGGGAGGCACTACGGCAGGCCACATCGAATCCCATGGATGCCGCCGCCTCGAAGGCAAACTGTGTTGATGTACTCTGGTTGTAAACTGCATCTACAAGGGTAACGCCAATATCAAAAACCGGATATCCGTACATTATCCCGGAATAAAACGAAGACTCTATTCCACGCTTGACAGAGTAAATTAGATTCAGGGGCAGCTTTTCTTCGGGTATTTCAACAGTGAAGGTATTTCCGCTTCCCCTTTTTAGGGGAGAGACTTTTATTGTAATTTCAGCTGTATTTTCCTTTCCAGCAATAACTTTATGGAATTTTTCGGTATGCTCTAAAATCTTCGTTATTGTTTCACGGTAGGTAACCTGGGGATTTCCGATTTTTGCCCCGATTCCATAATCTTTTGTGATTCTCGTAACAAGGACATCGAGATGGAGTTCTCCCATGCCTGATATTATTAACTGGCCGGTTTCCTCATTTTCTTTTACAAAAAAAGTTGGATCCTCCCTTCCGAGTAATTCAAGGGTTGATATCAGCTTGTCCCTGTCGGAAAGTGTCCGTGGTTCAATGGCAACAGATATTACAGGCTCTGGAAAATCCATTTTTTCCAGCAAGTACGGATATCCCTCCGAGCCAAGGGTATCCCCCGTTTGAGAAAATTTAAGACCGATTATAACTCCTATATCTCCGGCTTTAATAATATCCAGACTCTCGGATCTGTTTGAATGCATACGAAGCAGGCGATTAATTCGCTCTCTTTTCCCCTTATTTATATTGTAGACAGGGGTACCTTTTTTAAATGATCCTGAATAAACCCTTACATATGACAGGCTTCCGGCCTCTCTGTCATTCTGTATTTTGAAAACTATTCCCATGGGTTGTCCGCTTTCCTTTCTATCAATTTTGACAATTTTATCATTTTTTGAATGATGTCCTGTAATAGGGGGAAGTTCTCCAGGTTCCGGGAAATAATCTGTTATTGCATCGAGCAGGGGCTGGACTCCTATGTTTTTAAATGAAGCTCCGCAGAATACCGGGATAATTTCTCTGGAAATTGTTTTTTTCCTTATTGTCGATTTTATTAAATCCATCGGGATATCTTTTCCCTCAAGGTATAAATTGGTAATCTCATCAGAAAAGGAAGAAAGCTGATCAATTAACAGATCTCTATATTCTCTTGCAGAGTCCTTTCTTTTCGAGTCAATATCGGAGTAGATCAATTCAGAACCCATATTATTATCGGAGAATCTTATTTCTTTCATTGTTATCAGATCAACAACCCCTTCGAAGTCATTCCCGCTTTCAATTGGAATCTGATGGATAACGGGAAAAGAGGCAAGTTTATCCCTGATCTCTTTTACAACCTCGAAAAAATCGGCTCCTGGACGATCCATTTTATTTATGTATGCTATTCCCGGAACTTTGTATCTATCTGCTTGATGCCAGACGGTTTCCGACTGGGGTTCGACACCCCCAACGGCACAGAAAATGGCTATTGCTCCATCTAGAACCCTTAAGGATCTTTCAACTTCTGCTGTGAAATCAACATGCCCCGGTGTATCAATAATGTTTATTTGGAATTTTTTCCAGTAACATGTTGTGGCGGCAGAGGTGATTGTAATCCCCCTGTCCTGTTCCTGTTCCATCCAGTCCATGGTTGCTTCACCATCGTGAACTTCTCCAATTTTATGACTTTTCCCGGTATAGAAAAGAATTCGTTCAGTCGTTGTTGTTTTTCCTGCATCAATATGAGCCATTATCCCGATATTTCGGATCATGTTTTCCTCATACCTCCTTCCTCCGAAAATAGGTGTTGTCATCTATCGAAAATAGATAATAATATGTTGACATTATTATCTACCCTGTGTTAGGTTACGTTCGTTAAGGGCGTTTAGCTCAGCTGGGAGAGCGTCTGCCTTACAAGCAGAATGTCGGGGGTTCAAGTCCCTCAACGCCCATGTTTTTACTTCTTGTTTTTGAAAAGCTTTCCTATCTTTAAGAAAATATTTTTTTTCCTCTTTTCTTTTTCGGGGGTTTTTTCGGTGACTTTGAAATCTTCGCCATACTTCTTTTTATAGTATTCGAGTCTATCATTCAGGGTTTCTTTTTTCTTTGGCCTGGCGGTGTTTATCTGATTGCGGTTATACAGAGGCTTTTCCCGATGATCTTTATTCCCCCGGTTAATTTTTTTCCTTACATCCCGCTGTTTTGAGCTGGAGCAAGTATTCTTTCTATATGAATCTGGTTTTGAGGAAATCTTTCGCCCCGGTGTGAAATGTTTTTCTTTTCTTTCAGGCTTTCTATCCCTCCTCGGGTGATTCATGTTTCTGGAATCCCTTTTTGATTTACCCCATTTATCAGGATAAAATCTCATCCCTTTACTCTTGTCCACTACAAATATATCGTTTTCCGCCCATTCAACGGGTATTTTCATTTTAATCATTGATTCAATAGCTTCGAGGCTGTAAACAAATTTTTCACATGAGAATGATATAGCCCTGCCTTTTTTCCCGGCTCTTGCAGTTCTTCCTATCCTGTGGAGATAGTTTTCACAGTCCATTGGAAGATCATAATTAATAACCAGTTCGAGGTCATTTATATGAAGACCCCTTGCCGCTACATCTGTAGCTATCAGGATATTTATATCCCCATTTTTGAAGTCATTTATAATTCTGAGGCGTTTTTGTTGAGATAAATCCCCGATAAGGTACTCACATTTTATTCCGTTGTATTCCAGACGTTTTGCGATATCAAAAGCCTGATTTCTGGTATTTGTAAAAACAAGCGCACTTCCCGGATTTTCTTTCTTTAATATCCCCAGCAAAAGTCCCATTTTTTCACCGATTGAGACATGGAACAGCTTCTGGGATATATTTTCAACTGTAACCTGTTCCGGGGTTAATTTTATTTCAACGGGATTTTCCATATATTCCCAGGACAAATTCCTGACTCTTGAGTTTATTGTAGCACTGTAAAGAAGGGTTTTCCTTTTACTGAAATGTCTAATTCCTTTCAACAGTCTCTTTATGTCAGGATAGAAACCCATATCGAATAACCTGTCCGCCTCATCGATTACAAGGATTCCTATATCTTCAGGATTAATCAATTTTGATTTTTTAAAATCGAGAAGCCTTCCCGGGGTTCCAATTATTATGTCGGTTCCCTCTTTTAATTGCTTTTCTTGTTTGGAATAATTCGCACCCCCGAAGAAAGATCCAATACGAAAATTAAGTTTGTCGGCTATCAGCTTTGCCTCATTTTCAATCTGAACAACAAGTTCTCTTGTAGGGGCTATTATAAGGCATTTTGTTCCTTTAAAAATCTCGTTTTCAAGCAACAGCTGAAAGATATAAACAAGAAAGGCAATTGTCTTTCCCGTACCAGTCTGAGATTCAGCAATAATATCTGAACTCTTTGATATATTTTTGTAGGTTTCCGCCTGGACAGGCAGACATTCGGTGAATCCTGCGGCGTTTATACTTCTAAGAAGTTCGGCATTCAGGTTAAAATCGGAAAATTTCAATTTTTTATCTCTCTTATATATTTTTATAGTGCTTCTAAAATGTGAAAATTCCACTTTGTTTTAATTCTGCACTAATAAGATTCCAATTATTAACTAAGACAATTGAAAGCATTTGCAACGATAAACAACTTTTTTTATAAAATCAAGACATGGAAGCATCTCTGCAGATTGATAAAAAATATTTATGCAGACTGTTGTTTTCTGTCAATTCTGGATGAAAATTCGCCGCAAGGATATTATTTTCCAGAACAACAACGGGTGCTTCATTAAAGGTGGATAATATTTTTACATTCTTTCCCGTATTTTTTATAAGGGGTGCCCTTATAAAAACCCCGCGTATCTTCTTTTTTTCAGGAATTTTCAGTAAAAGATCGGCTTCAAAACTTTCAATCTGGGATCCATACCCATTCCTTTCTACTTCGATATCCAGTAGCCGAAGACCGGGCTGATCCGCATTATTGATGTTTCTGGCGAGTAGTATCATCCCTGCACATGTTCCAAAAACAGGCATTCCACTTTTTATCTTTTCTTTAATTAAATCCATAAGTTTGAATTTAATCAGTAGTTTACCTATAGTTGTACTTTCCCCTCCCGGCAGAATCAGGCCATTGATATCCTTTAAATCATGGTCATACTTCACAAGTACAACATCAACAGATAGAGACTCAAGCATCTTGCGATGCTTGATAAAGTCACCCTGAAGAGAAAGAACCCCGATTTTCACCTGTTTCTTTACCAGCCTCTATCAGCCATAATCTGATTTTTATCTATCTGGCTTATCTCAATACCCTCCATGGCTTCTCCCAGTCCTTTTGAGATTTCGGCTAATTTTTTCGGATTGTCGAAGCATGCAGCAGCCTCCACAATTGCCCTGGCCCTTCTTGCTGGATCCTCGGATTTAAAAATACCCGATCCGACAAAGACACTTTCAGCTCCAAGCTGCATCATAAGTGCGGCATCTGCCGGAGTTGCGATTCCGCCGGCAGAAAAATTGGGGACGGGGAGCCTGCCGGTTTTTGCTATTTCGAGGATCAATTCATAGGGGGCTCCGAGATTTTTGGCTTCCGTCATAAGCTCTTCGACAGGAAGATAGGTAAGACGTTTTATCCCATCGGTTACGGTCCGCATATGTCTGACAGCCTCGATAATATTCCCTGTTCCCGGTTCTCCTTTTGTCCTTATCATGGCGGCTCCCTCTCCTATTCTTCTAAGAGCCTCGCCGAGGTCTTTGCATCCGCATACAAACGGGATGTCAAAATCATCCTTGTTGACATGGAAACGGTCATCGGCAGGGGTAAGAACCTCACTTTCATCAATAAAGTCTACACCGAGGGCTGTAAGTATCTGAGCCTCAACAAAATGGCCTATTCTGCATTTTGCCATTACCGGCACACTTGTAGCCTTTTTTATCTCTTCGATCATCTTTGGATCGGACATCCTGGCGACACCGCCGTCCGCCCTGATATCGGCGGGAACGCGTTCAAGAGCCATAACTGCTACGGCTCCGGCATCCTCCGCTATTTTTGCCTGTTCGGGGGTTACAACGTCCATTATAACACCTCCCTTTAGCATTTCAGCAAGGCCAATTTTAGTTTTCCATGTAGCCTTCTGTCTTTCTGACCATGATTTACTCATAAATACCACCTGATTAATATATCTGCCGGAAAACTCACTTCAGGAAATATGGAAAAGTTGGGGCAGATTCAACTCTTATATTTTTCCGGAGGAAACAACCTCCAGAAAGACCCCTGGAAACCATATTCCTGGTTTTTTTCCCTGTTGCTTATAATAATATATTTACAAAATCAGTTTATGCCAATGGGAAAATATTTATTTTTCTAATTACCTTACTTGAAAAAAAACAGCTTAATCAATAGAGTCTCTTATAGTGAATGATGGCATAAGGAATAATATTCTTAGAATACAGGAAAAAATATCCGAATCTGCATTAAAGGCGGGGAGAAAGCCGGATGATATCAAATTAATGGCTGTATCAAAGCGTTTTTCAGTTGATTCGATTGTTTCGGCTTATAATAACGGCATTCGTTTATTTGGTGAAAACAGGGCAGGGGAAGCTGTCGAAAAATTCTCTGATCTCAAAATTGATTTTGAACTCCACTTTATCGGCCACTTACAATCAAACAAATGCAAAATGATTTCAAAGATAGCAGATTGTGTTCAATCCATTGATAAATTTAAAACCGCCTCTCTTCTAAATGATTTCTGTGAAAAAGAAGGCCGGACAATTGATATACTCTTTGAGATGAACACCTCTGGTGAGGATTCAAAGAATGGATTTAAATCGGAAGAAATCTTTTTCAGGACCCTGGATCAGGTAAGAGAATTGAAAAATATTAAAATACGGGGTTTGATGACAATAGGGCCTATGACTGCTGATGAAAAAGCAATTCGAAATTCCTTCGCCAGGTTAAGGAACTTGTATGAGAAGTTAGAATCCGAACACCGGGATCTATCCCTTGATACCCTTTCGATGGGGATGTCTTCCGATTATGAAATTGCAATCGATGAGGGCTCCACTTTGATAAGGCTGGGTACGGCCATTTTTGGAGATAGAAAATATTGAAAAAGGTTATATTTATATTGTTTTCCATTATGTTTACCCATTTGCTTTTTTTTGGAGAAGACGGTGAGGTTTATGGGGAAGCAGTAAGTGATGATGAGGAGATTTCCGATGACAACCTCCCTCCGGGCAGTGAGGACCCGGGCGGTGAAGAAAAGCCGGAAGAAGAAAAAGAAGAAAAGGGTGATAAATTTGAGCCCGTTCCCTATTCCGAAGAAGAATTCGCACCGGCCTTGAATAAATTACGCAGAGCGGAGATTGTTTTTGCAGGTTCCTTGCCGATTTCCTTTCTTTACACCACTGTGGTTTATAGAATCTACAGGAGGTTTGCCAAAGTTAAATCTAAGGAATGGAAAAGAAAGGAAAAGATCGGGGTAATTATTGCGGGAGTTTCTCTTTCTGCTACTGTGACCCTTATGGATTATATAATAGGAAAAGTCCATGACAGGAGAAGAAGAAAAAAAAAGGAAATGGAAGAAAAAAAAGAGCAATACCAGAAGAAAGAATCCAGAGAGAACTCGATGGATATAGAAACAGATAATAAAACAGGCAACGAGGGGGAAGAATCTTCGATACCTCAGGCTGCGGAATGAAAAAAGGATTTTAACAGGGTTTGAAGAGGAAAGTATTTATAATAGAAAAACCCGGAATAAAAGGAATACGGATCGATAGGTTTATAGCTGAAGAACTGGGTATGTTTTCCAGAAGCCAGATTAAGCAGAGGAATCTTCGTGTTTTTTTAGACGGCAGGCCAATCAAATTTTCAAAGCAGGTTTCTACAGGGGATAAAATAGAATTAAGATATGAAGAGATCGAATTTCCCGAGATAGTTCCTGAAAAAGTTGATCTCAATATTATTTTTGAAAATAAGGATGTGATAGTTGTAGACAAGCCTCAGGGCATGGTGGTTCATCCTGCTAACGGGAATTATTCGGGTACACTGGTTAATGCTTTATTGTATTATTCGGAAATTCTCAGGAATAACTTCAAAGATGAAAAACTAAGACCCGGAATAGTGCATAGATTGGACAAGGATACATCGGGCGTTATAATTGTTGCCAAAAATATGGATTCTCATGCCTTCCTGTCCTCCCAATTTAAGGATCGTTTAACCAGGAAGACATATCTTGCTGTTGTTAAGGGGAAACCCCGGGAAAAAATGGGAACTATTGAAACAAATATAACACGAGATCCAGACAATAGAAAAAAATTTACAACTTCCTCAAATAGGGGAAAATACAGTCTAACCGAATATAAAATAATCAGAGAGACAGGCTCCCATTCATTTGTCAAGCTACTGCCTGGAAGCGGAAGAACACACCAGTTAAGGGTTCACATGCTTTCAATTGGATGTCCCATACTGGGAGATCCCGTCTACGGGCGGAAAAGTAAACTTCATCCGGAAATTACCATGATGCTCCATGCCTACAAACTCGAAATAATCCTTCCCGGTGAAATAAAAAAAAGGAGTTTTCATGCTCCACTTCCCGAACGATTCAAGAATTACCTCTTTTTAAAAAAATAATATCTTTTGCAAAAAGATATTATTTTGATGCCTGATATTTGAAAGATTTAAAACTATCTTCAATAATATCGGGGTTCAGGAGCTTCTCGGCTTTTATTGTTGAGGGGGCTCCATGTCCCGGAAAGATTAGCAAATTGTCTTCAAGTGTGAAGATCTTCTCTTTAATTGCTGATATTAGTATCGCTCTGGAATATTTATTGGTTGTTGTGCCGATTTGTCCCGCTCTTAAAACATCTCCTGTAAAAAGCATATCTTCTATTCGAAAAACAAGAGAATCACTGGAATGACCCGGTATTTCGATAATTGATATTTCCATACCGGATAGTTTAATTACAGCACCGTTTTCCAGCCTTTCAGAGGGATAATCCATTATTCTGGATGAGGCACTGTATATCCTGGAATCATATACCTTTAAAAGGGTTTTTATTCCGTTATAGTGGGATTTATGGCCATGGGTAATTAGTATATGCTTTACATAAAAATTATTATCCTCTATGAGTCTTAATAATTCAACATCCAGAATGCCGGGATCAATTAATATTGCTTCCCCCCCCTCATCGGGACCTATCAAGTAGGTATTAGAAAAACCTGTCACGGCAAAATGATAGAATACCTTCATTCTTTTTTTCTCTCCAGTCCGGCGGGGTTATTCGGCAAAATTAAGCCTGTAGATACCGAATCCCTTCCAGAATATTCTTTCTAGTAAATTGCATCCTCATAATTTGAGTATTTAAAATTTACATTTTTTAATTTTGAATTCAGATAATTTACCTTTTTCAGATTACAGTCTACAAAACTAACATCTTCCATGGAAGAATTTACAAAACAGGAGAAATAAAGATCGGAATCGTTAAAAGTATTTTTACTCCCCCTTATACCATTGAAATTTGTATGAAGGATATCGGAATCTGAAAAATTACAATTTGTCAGATGGGCTCCGGTGAAGACATTATATTTGATATCCGTTGACCTGAAACTACAAAGATTTAGTGAACAGAAGTCAAAAAAGCACAATCGGAACCTCGTATTATCAAAATTTATCTTTTTAAACCTGGAGTTTGAAAAATTACAGGAATGGAAATGTTTTGAAGAAAAATCCATTTCCTCAAACGGAATATTTGAAAGATTTAGATTCTTTACTGTTCGATTCGAGAGTATGTGATCAAAGATTTTTCTGGTGTATTCTTCTTTGTTTTCAATATGTATGTAGCAGGTGGAATTTTCCGTACAGGCATATTCTATACAGCCGGGTATTGAACACTTTGTGAATTTGAACATACCCACAATACTAATAAAAATGACTTTATTAAACAATAGCTTTTGCGATAATTTGGATTTTTAAAAGGAGATTTGTCGGGATGATATGACACTTACCCGTCATTGTGGATCCATTATACTATTTTGTAGATAGTAAGTTCCGGGTCATATCGGTCTGGTTAAGATGTATATCTTTTATAGTGTTGTTATTAGTTAACAGATTAAGTTGAAGGCTGCCTTATCTTTGTCTTATATTTGCCATATATTTGCCTT
>CAZEKV010000084.1:0-9730 GCA_964512945.1 uncultured Spirochaetales bacterium
ATACTTATATAAGAGATAATCAAAGCCTTTGTTCTATGGAATAGATAACAATGGGAATTTAACCATACGGAATCCTCAAAAAACTCCTATTGTGGAGGTTTCCTTTTCAGAAATCATTTCAGGCCTAATTGACAGGGGAATTCAACTTCCCGTACTTCTACGGGTGGAAAATATTCTTGATCTACAAATTACACGTTTGAATGAATCCTTTCAGAAAGCCATTAAATCGTATAAATATAATGGGCAGTATCGTGGTGTTTATCCCATAAAGGTTAATCAGCAGAAACATGTTTTACAGGAGATCACCCGCTATGGAGCACGATATCATCACGGTCTGGAAGTAGGGAGCAAGGCCGAATTGATTGCCGCCCTCGGCATTCTGAATGACCGCGAAGCCTGTCTTATTTGTAATGGCTATAAAGACGAAGAATTCATCGATTTGGGGTTAAACGCCCTGAAAATGGGATATAAAATCTTCCTCGTACTGGAAATGCCATCTGAGCTGGAACTTATCCTGGAACGCTCTAAAGCCCTGAAAATTAAACCGCTTCTGGGAATTCGTTTTAAGTTATCCACTCAGGGAGGCGGGCATTGGGGTGAATCCTGCGGTGACCGCAGCCTTTTTGGTTTAAATAGTACTCAGATTATCGAGGTTATTGATAGACTGCGAAAAGCAAAGATGCTGGATTGCCTGCAATTATTGCATTTCCATCTTGGATCTCAAATCCCTAATATTAGAGATATCTGTAAAGGAGTATCAGAAGCAGCAAGATTGTACGGATGCCTGTCCGCCGAAGGAGCCGCAATGGGATATTTTGATCTGGGAGGAGGTCTGGCTGTTGACTACGATGGTTCAAAAAGTAAATATATTCACAGTCGGAATTATACCCTTGATGAATATACTTCGTGCATAGTTGAAGCATTAATTTCTGTATTTGACGAAATAAAGATTCCCCACCCGACATTGATATCCGAATCAGGAAGAAGCACTGTAGCTTATTATTCTATTCTGCTGGTTAATATACTGGATACAGTCAGGTTTGAACCAATACGACTTCCTGAGAATCTTGATAGTAATAATCCTGATGTAATAAAAAACCTTTTTGGCTTACTGAAAAAAATGAATCAGAAAAATTTTCAGGAATACTTCCATATGGCATTATCTCACCGAAACCAAATACGCCAACGCTTTCAAGCAGGGGAAATTACTCTGCGGCAGCGTTCACTATGTGAAAATATTTTCCTTTCGATTCTTCATAGAGTCAGGGAATTTTCCACTTCTCTAAAACATCTCCCCTCTGAACTTGAAGGATTGTCTGAGAGCCTCGCAGACATTTATTATGGAAACTTCAGCGTTTTTCAGTCCCTGCCAGATGCCTGGGCTATTGGTCAAGTTTTTCCAGTAGTTCCCTTGAAATACCTTAATAAAGCTCCTGTACGGAATGGAATTATTGCAGATATTACATGTGATTCTGACGGACGGATTGACCGATTCATCAGCCTGAAGGAGTTAAAAAGAACCTTACCTCTCCATCCTTTAGTCGATGGTGAAGACTATTATCTTGGTTTTTTCCTTGTCGGTGCTTATCAAGAGACATTGGGAGACTTACACAATCTTCTGGGGGATACCAATGTTGTAACCATTCGCATACAAAATGACGGAGGGTTTGAGATTGTTCGGGAGCTGGAAGGTGACAGCATTGAAGATGTGCTCAGTTATGTTGGATACGATGCTGATGTGATCCTGGAGCGTTTTCGCCAAAAAGCTGAAGCTGCTGTTCAGAGGGGCACCATCAGCCCGCGAGAACGCCGGAAAATGGTTCAGGTTTATGAAGCAAGTCTGGGTGGATACACATATTTTGAAACTGAAGAAGAGTAATTGCTTTTTCCATAATAAATGAAAAATTGCTGCAGTATAGCAAAACTCTATATCCGGGAACCAGGCAACCCGGAATCGGTCTTATTCTTTCATCCATGGTGGAACTCTCCACATCCCAATGTGTATATTCAATATTTAATTGACTGTCGGCATTTTTTTGTTTATCCTGGATACAATGGTCAAAAAATTTTCGAGATCTAAATTATTTTGAAATCATAGGAGTAAAAAATGAAATATAATGGTCATTTTATCAAAAAAATATTTTTTTCCCTTGTCGCTGTAACATTCTTATTATCCTGCAGCAGCGTCAAAAAAGATGAAAACCAGCCGAAAAATGCCGAAATTCCAAAAGAAATACCGAAGGCAGAAGACAACACCTCTGAGGCAGAATGGATAACCGATTACCAGAAAGCCCTGGACATAAGCCGTGAAAAGAACAAAATTATCCTTGCTGATTTTACGGGAAGCGACTGGTGCGGCTGGTGTTTTAAACTCGAGGCTGAGGTCTTTTCTAAAGATGTCTTTAAAGAATGGGCGGCTAAAAAAGCCGTATTATTAACACTCGATTTTCCCAGAAGTAAATTCCAGTCTGACATACTAAAAAAGCAAAATCAGAAGTTACTGGAGAAGTATAATGTACGGGGATTCCCCACAATTCTCTTTCTTGATTCCGAAGGAAAAGTTCTCGGAAAAAGCGGTTATCTCGGGGGATCTGCCGAAGACTGGATAATGGATGCCGAGAAAAAAATTAAATAATTGTAAGATAATTATCGGCTGATGTTTGATAAAAAAATATATCAAGAACGCAGATCTTCTCTAAAAAAGAAATTAAAATCGGGGCTTGTTGTTTTCCCGGGGAATAACGATATACCTTTTAATTCGACGGGGAACACCTATCCTTTCAGGCAGGATAGTTCATTTCTTTATTTCTGCGGTCTGGATTTCCCGGGCTTATGGCTGTTCCTCGATATAGATGAAAATGCTGAATTTATTACTGGAAAAACAAAAACCCTTGAAGATATTATCTGGAGTGGAGGCTGTAATTCTTTACAGGAAACTGCAAACCTGTCAGGAATCAACAGGATAATACCCCCGAATAAAATGCATGAGATAATATCCTCTGCTGTAAAAAATGGAAGAGAAGTACATTTTCTCCCCCAGTACAGAGACGATGTTCGTATCCAGTTATCCGGGATGCTTGATATTCCTGAAAGGAAACTTGACACCCGTGTTTCAATTGATTTGATCAGGGCTGTATCGAATTTACGCTCGATAAAAAACAGAGAAGAAATCCTGGAAATAGAATCTGCTATTGATATAAGCAGAGAGATGTATCTTGAAGCCATGAGGCTTTCCGTTGCGGGAGTCTCTGAAAGTGATATTTCGGGCAGGATCAGCGGAATAGCATACGCTAAGGGGCGGGGACTTGCTTTCCAGATGACCTGTTCTATCAGGGGAGAGATTCTTCATAATTGTCGCTATAGAAACACCTTAAAGAAGGGAGACCTGCTTTTAATTGATTCGGGTGTTGAGTCGTCTCTGCATTACGCCAGTGATATAACGCGGACCCTGCCTGTCGGGGGAAATTTTTCTTTAAGGCAGAGGGAAATCTATAGCATAGTACTCTCTGCCCTTAACAGGGTCGTAGAGATGCTGAAGCCCGGCGAAAAGTATATCAGCTGCCACCTGGAGGCGGCAAAGATTATAGCAAACGGCTTAAAGAATCTGGAAATAATGAGGGGGAATATGGATGAGGCTGTCGCTGCCGGAGCCCATGCCCTATTTTTCCCCCATGGAATCGGCCATCTAATAGGTCTTGATGTCCATGATATGGAGAGTCTTGGAGAAGAGCATACGGGTTATAATTCCAGAATAAAAAGAAGCGATCAGTTCGGGCTTTCATCCCTGAGATTTGCAAAAGAATTAAAAAAGAACTATACATTGACGGTCGAGCCGGGGATATATTTTATACCGGAATTAATCAGAAAATGGAAAGCTGAAAAACATCTGTCAGAGTTTATCAATTATAACAATGCTATGGAATACATAAAATTTGGCGGAATCAGAATAGAAGATGATGTCCTTATAACGGATACCGGATGCCGTGTTTTGAGCCGGGACATCCCAAAAAGCATTGCCGATCTCGAATCACAGGCTGGTTAGATCTTTCAGAACACTGTTTAGAGCCTCGAAGGGCTCTATTTCCTTGTTAAGAACCCTGAAAACACTTTTTGTTATTGGCAACTTAAGATTGTATTTTCCGGCTATCTGAATAGCATATTTGCAGGCCATAATCCCCTCGGGAAGGTATCCAATGTCGGAAATATTCTCGATAATATCATCCAGGTTTTTAAACCGGGAAATTATTCTTGTACTGATTATCTCTTTTCCAAAGCGCCTGTTTCTTCCATAACGGCTTCTGCAGGTTACATCAAGATCCCCTACCCCGGCTATAGATGTAAAGGTTTCAGGATGTGTCGATCCAAGAGCCTGACCTATTGCCTGGATTTCATTCAGGCCTGCGGCCAGAAGAAGGGATTCGGTATTGTCTCCGAATCTACTTGAAAGTTCCATAAGAGCATCCAGCATACCAAAGGCAATGGCTATTACATTTTTCATTGCGCCGCATATCTGCACACCGATAATATCCAGAGAAGAAAAAACCACAAGGGAATTCGAAGTGAGAAGCTGTCTGAACCTGATTGATTTTTTACCGTTTAATGAGGCACTTATCAATCCGGTTAATTTTCCCCTTGCAACCTCTTCGGCGTGACTGGGGCCCGAGATGTAAACAAGGTTGTTTTTATAGGAACCGGGGAGATACCTTTCCATGCTCTCGAGAATCAATTTGGGATCTCCGTTCGAGGCTATAAATCCCTTTGTAAGTATCCCGATATCTGTTTTACCCTCGATTATATCTGGAAGCGATAAAATTTTTTTTGTTAAATCAAGAATGTAAAGTGACGGGGTGGCAAAGAACAAAAAATCCTTATTGGACGCCGTTTCCAGTATGTTGGAGGAGGCTTTGATATTTTCGGGAAGTTCCACTCCGAAAAGAAATCGGCTGTTGGTATGGTTAGCGTTAATATCTTTAACTACTTCTTCCATGTAGTCCCATATCTCAACGGAATAACCCTTTTCGGCAAGAATTTTTCCGACAGCCGTTCCCCATGCCCCGGCGTTTAGTATTCCGATTCTCTTCATTTTTCTCCCCGAAAAATTTAATAATGCTTCTGTTTACCAAGAATCTAATATTTCAACACTAAAATCAATTATAAATAAAATCTTCTAACTTTTTAGTACCAGAGGCTGTTCCCATCCTCAAAGGGATTAATCTCATCCTCCGTAAAAAAAAGTTCTACCTCCCTTTTGGCGCTTTCACTGGAATCAGAGGCATGAATTATATTTCTTTCCACATGTAAACCGTAGTCCCCACGTATGGTTCCAGGCTGCGCCTCGTCAGGATTGGTTGAACCTGTTAATTTTCTAAGGGCAGAAACAGCATTTTCTCTCTCAAGAACCATAACAATAGAGGGGCTGGATGTCATATATCCCGTTAGAGATTCATAGAAGGGCTTGCCTGCATGCTCCTTGTAGTGGGTTTCCACCGTTTTTTTCGAAATCTTAACCAGTTTCATTCCGATTATATCAAATCCTTTTTTTTCAATACGGGAAATAACCGTCCCCGTCAACCGTCTTTGCAAAATTCCCGGCTTCAATATAGCCAGGGTTCTTTCCTTTGCCACCTCAATCGCTCCTGTAAATTGGTATTGGTTTTTAACGCACTTCTGAGCAATATCAGAATTACGGGGCTATTATATAATTAACATATTGATTTTGCAATCGCATATGTAGAGAAAAAAGAAATTTATGATGATTTCGGCCTGCCTTACAAGACAAGGCCATGACAAAAACCAATACGGTTAATGGTATAATAAGATTCTTCTGGAAAGGTTACCAATCCTTCAATATAAAAATCCGAATAAATACAATAGAATTTCATATTTGCTTCCATAGAGAATATTATCCTTTACCAAATAAGCATTATTTAAATAGCAGTGTTGTTTTTCCCGTGCCCCGGGAGCCAATTAGTCCTGTAAGTCTACTATTGATATTGAAATCTTTGTATATATAACGATGATGCTCATACCCCATCTCCTGAAGAAGTCGCTTATATGTTGTGATAAATTTAGACACCACTGGAATACACTCCTAATAAACGGCCGTATAATTAGATCATATTCCTATCAGAATTATTTGTAAAGCTTTTTAATGCTCCAGAACGAACAGTTCAAAGAGACAGGTTCATTCCCCGCCCACACACTCAGAAAATACCCGGATTATTTTAAACGCCTGATCCGCCTTTTTCCTATCCGGGCGACAGGTGGGGGCTGTCAGTGTTTACTCTATAAAGATCAGAGCTTCCAACGCATTACAGCAAATAATGCCATCCTTATTAAAATCCTTTATATTCCTCGTTATTATACAATCAACTTCTTCAGCCCTGGCTGATGCTTCTATGACAGCATCTTCATAGTCATTTATTGATGAATTTAAGGCATTCCTTAATATTTTTTCGGTTATGGGTATTGTTGAAAAAATATCCAGCAGTTTTGTTATTATTAATTTTCTTTTTTCTTCCGGATATTTATACTTTTCCATAAAGTATGATAGGGTTGTTATCTCATGTGAGCATATGTATCCTTTTATTTTTCTTCTTTCACAAAGATCAAAGATCCTGGCAGCTGACTCATGATCTTCACGCTTGTTCAATACATCAAGAATTATATTTATATCAATTAATACTTTTTTCATGAAATTCTTTTCTCATAGTTTTTTTATCCGGCAAAGGAGTATCTGACAGAATCCCATATAATTCATTTGTTGATCGGGATAGATTATTGATATTTTTTTTCTCTTTCAAATTCTCAAAGTATTTTTCTACAATTGATGATATTGACTGCTTTGTTTTTTTTGAATAGTCATGTGCGAATTCTATCAAACTATCATCAATGTTCAACGTTAATTTTTTATTCACAGGCTTTTTCTCCTACGTAAAAACATAACACATAACTACGTAAAAATCAAGATATTGCACGTGTACATATTATTAATTCATACGTATACATATAGAAGAAATACCGTTTGTCACTGCTATTCGAAAATTATTTTCCGAAACCATGTGGATTCTACCTGCCTTTTTCAGATACAAAGCAAGCTCCTTCAATTATTCTGTCCAATCCTCAAAAACCAATCCATTTACGCGATTAAATTCTTTCGTATTATGTGTAACTAAAACACCATTGTTAGCAAGAACTATTGAAGCGATGATAATATCATCAGGACCTATTAACATCCCTTTTTTCTCTAAATCACTTCGGATGTAAGCATATACACGTGATTCTGGATCAGCAAATCCTTGAATTTGAAACGGTAATAAAAATTCATTAACCCTGTCCAAATTTTCCTTTCTTCTTTTACTTTTTTCTGCACCATAGAGTAATTCCGCTTTTGTTATTGCAGGTATGCCAATCATTTCGGGATTACAGCTTAACAGTTTTTCCTTTAATCCGGGGTACATGCCTTTTAGATAGTAAATACATACATTGGTATCGAGAAAATATTTCACAGTGATTCTCTGGAATCGTCATCTTCATACTTCATGCTATCTGCTTCTTTGAATGATTCGTCAGTAATTGAACCAAACATTTTATCAAAATTTTCCGGCCATGTATCATGAATCGATTCGTTTAATTTTTTTACAACAAATTTTGATACTGACAATTTTTCGATTTTTGCTGCCAGCGCTATTTTTTTAAGAGTTTTTTCATCAATATACAGCGACAATTGGGGCATTTTAGCCTCCCGAATCCTATTATGTTATATATTATACTTGTACAAAAAATTTTGTCAATCCCCTTCTTCCCTGAACCGGCTTCCTTCTTTAACCCATTCAGAAAATACTATATTTTTGCTTAATAATTAGTGATAGTATTTTCCGGCCATACCTTCCAAAAAATACCCGGATTATTTTAAACGCCTGATCCGCCTTTTCCCTGCCCGGGCGATAGGTGAACACCCTCATTGTTCAAGCAGTTTAAATTTATTCTATACTTATTCTATTCTTTCCCACTATATTTCTTCATGGTTTAGTTTGTATTTCCGTCTTTCCCAATCTGGTATTACTTTTTTCAATAATTTATAAAAATCACGGCTGTGATTATGATATTTTAAATGGCATAATTCATGTACTATCACATAGTGTATACATAGAGAAGAATGCTTTATCAAATTCAAATTAAGTGTGATTTTCCCTGATTTATTGCAGCTTCCCCAACAAGTTTTCATCTCCCTGATAACAAGATTCGGATAGGGAATACCGTATTTTTTCATGCCCATGAAGGATTCACTCAAATAATTTTCAAAACGCTTCTTTGCATGTGTCCTGTACCAGCGTTTTAGTAACTTTTCAATCCCTTTTTTGTCTGTGGTGTCGGGTAATGATATATAAATATATCCTCCTTTTAACACAACCTGCTTACTGTCCGCTTTTAAAATCTTGAGTCTGTATTGTTTCCCGAGGTATCTATGTGTTTCGCCGGAGACAAACTTCCTGGCCTCTGGAATCGGCGGCAGAGAGTCAAAGTATTTTAATTGCTTTGTAATCCAGGCGGCTTTTTTATTCAATTTATCGTTTATTTCGTTTTCTGTTTTACCTTCAGGAACTTTGACAACTACTTCTTTATTTGGATAAACAGTAATTACCATAGTTTTTCGTTTTGCTTTTATCAGCTTGTAATTTATGAGGGTTGTGCCGTATTTATAAGTATGTCTCATGTCTCTAATTCTTACTTCTATTTTTTGCTGTCTGGATGATATTCTCAATCAGCCTATCAATTGTATCAATACTAATTTCAAATTCAAGTTCATCTTTAATATCAAAAAAACAGTCGTCTATATCCTGCTCGATTTTTCTTTTTACATCAAAATTGTTTTCCCAACCAACAATTTTACGATTATTGATAATCTTACTTATCTTTAAACCTAGTTCCCCCGCCAAATCCTTAATATCGTCTTCATCGTCTGCCAGTTCCTGAAACGCCTCAAAAATGAGCCCGTAAAATGCCTTTGCATCTCCATTATGCCTGACAGATTCCGGCACTCCGGTGTCTTCCCTGTCTCTAACTTTTTGCATAATCTCGGTTACTTTTTCAAGATACTGTGTTTCATCAATTCTTTTCTGACGGTATTCTTCTATAACCTCTTCCAGTAATTTAGAAAACTTCTTATAGAAGGCGGGGTCTTCCTGCCATTTTTCGGCTATTGTCTTTTTGGTTCTACTGGCTATTGTATCCGCCCGTGCGGCTTTACCCTGAATTTTTTGCAATTCCTCTTCAAGTTTGTCCTTTTCAAAAATATTGACCAAATCCGTAATATTAATTATCTCTTCCGCAACTACATATTCATTGATTAATTTCTGTATCTTCCCTTCGTATTCCCCGTAATCGACCATTTCTGCATAGCGGCGTTTTACGGCACTTCTCAGGTTAATAAAGAATTTAAGATCCTGTTTGTATTTATTGATTTTTGATTCAGGTGTTTCTTCTGAAAAAGAAATGGAGGAGAGTGCCAGTTTAAAAACCCTGGCAAAATCGGTAAGACGTTTATAAAAGGAATCTCTTATGTCATCATCTGCAAGATAAACCTCATAGGCCTCTTCATCGTACTTGTTTTCAATTGTCTTAAATACGTCCCTGAGGTCCGAATGCTTCTGGGGCAGTTTCTTTATTTCTTCTTTGATATTGATAAGGAGGCTTTCCAGATCACCTTCATCAAATTCAGAAAGACCTC
>CAZEKV010000085.1:0-9625 GCA_964512945.1 uncultured Spirochaetales bacterium
TTATCGGATATAATCCGTACCAGAATAAAGGGAATATTATTCACAAACGAAACAAGTCCCGTGCTTGCCCCCTCCATCTCTACAGCATCCCCCCCTAATTCCTTTTTTAGATAGAGGAATTCCTCAGCATGTCCATCTACGATAAATTGATCACCTGTCAGGATCCTTCCATGAAAAATCCTGGATCCGGCAATCTTAAAGCCTTCTGCGGCTCTTACCAGCCTTCTGTCGGATTTTATTACGCAGTAACCGCTATATGGAATCTGCCCCCTTCTAAGTCCCAATGGCGTTACATCCATATCATGCTGAATACAGTCGAGGCCTATAACAATATCTCCTATCCTGTATTCACCGTTCAGGGCTCCCGCTATGCCTGTAAAAATCAATGCCTCAGGAGAAAAGGAATCTATTATATACTGGGTAAACATTGCGGAAAGAACCTTCCCGATGCCCGTTTTCGCCACTATTATTTCATTTTTCCCGAGGAACCCCCTGTAGATTCTAAAATTTTTCCATGTAATTTTATTTACATTTTCCATATTCCGAACTATCTCTCTAATTTCCTCTTCCATTGCTCCAAAGATTGCCGTCATTTCTATCTCCTGATCGGATTTCCCCTCAAAATACCATCGATTATGTGAGAGCAAAAACTACTCCAACTATTTTTAGTTTCACAGGATATCAATATAGCATTATCCGGGAATATTTATTATATTCCTACCTGATTTATAAAACTCAAAAAGGATATTTTTATGATCAGGGTAAACGAAAACTACAAAAAACTGAAGGCATCTTATCTCTTTGCCGAGATTTCGAACAGGGTTTCTGAATTCCAGCAGAACAACCCGGATAAAGAACTGATAAAACTCGGAATTGGAGATGTAACAAAAGCCCTGCCCGATTCATGTATAAAGGCATTTCATAAAGCAGTGGACGAAATGGCTGCAGACAGCTCTTTTATGGGATACGGGCCCTATGAAGGCTATGGTTTTTTAAGGGAAGCCATAGTTAGAACGGATTTTGAATCACGCGGTTTGGAAATATCAGAAAATGAGATATTTGTCAGCGATGGGGCAAAATGTGATTCGGGGAATATACAGGAGCTTTTTTCTAACGACATAGAAGTAGCTGTTCAGGATCCTGTTTATCCTGTTTACGTTGATACCAATGTTATGGCCGGAAGAACAGGAAGGTGGGAAAACGGAAGGTATGAGGGGCTCATATATCTTGATTCCACGGAAAAAAATAACTTCTTTCCTGAATTACCCGATAAAAAACCCGATCTCATATATCTCTGCTTTCCAAATAATCCAACAGGTACTGCCGCAACAAAAGAACAATTACAAAAATGGATCGATTATGCAAGGGAAAACCGATCCTTGATTATATATGATGCAGCCTATGAATCCTTCATCCGTGACAGAGAAATCCCCCATTCGATATTCGAGATAGAGGGTGCAAAAGAAGTTGCAATTGAAATGCGAAGCCTCTCGAAAACAGCCGGCTTTACCGGAACACGGTGTGCTTACACTGTTATTCCCGATGAATGTACAGCCTATAATCCCGACGGAACGCCTGTATCCCTGAAAAAAATGTGGCTTAGAAGACAGTCAACGAAATTCAATGGCGTCTCATATCCCGTTCAGAGGGCGGCCGAAGCAGTGTATTCCCCTCAAGGGCAGAAAGAAATCAGAATCCTGAGCGATTATTATCTGAAAAATGCCGGAATTATCCTGACGGGGCTAAAAAAGCTGGGATATACCTGTACCGGGGGGAAAAACTCACCCTATATATGGGTAAAAGCGGGTATCGACTCCTGGGATTTCTTTGATAGACTACTAACCGAATCAGGAATTGTATGCACTCCCGGCAGCGGATTCGGTAAATGCGGTGCCGGCTACATAAGGATAAGTGCTTTTAACTCAAGGGAAAACGTAATAAGGGCAATGGATAGATTTATTTCATATCCAGTATGAATACCCCGTCCCAGTTATCGGGGGGCGAAGCCTTTTTAAACTTTGCACATCTTTTCTTGAAAACGGCAGAAGGGGGATCACCGGGAATGTATTTATTTACCCTGTCAAACTCTTCATAGGCCTTTCCCCATTCCCTTTTTTCAAAAAACTCAAGAGCCCTGTGAAAGGTGGCTACACCCTCAAGGATTTTCTTCGGGGTTACATTTTTCTCATCGATAAGTTCATAGATCCTTACGGGAGTTTTTATACCGACAACCCTGACCCTGTCCATTTTCCTTGCCGTAAAATTCTTTCCGCCTGCTTTATAAACAGCCTCGCTGATAAGGGTCCAGGTACCATACTGCTTGTTTACCCCCTCAAGCCTTGCTGCCAGATTTACAGCACTCCCCATCATTGTATAGTTAAAATTATTTGCGGTTCCCATATTCCCGACAACCATATCTCCCGTATTTATACCAATTCGGGTAAGGAGTTCCGATGGAGACATCCCCTTTTCAATAAATTTCTTATTTATTTCCAGCTCCACTTTTTTCATCCTGACAGCCGCGAGGCAGGCTCTTTCGGCATGATTGTCAAATTCTACGGGAGCCCCGAAAAAGGAGATAATCGCATCTCCTTCATATTTGTCGATTGTACCGTTCAGATCCAGTATTATATCGCTCATGGCAGTCAGATACTCATTCAAAAGAAGGACAAGATCCCCCGGATCCAATTTTTCCGATATTGTCGAAAACCCCTTTACATCGGTGAAAAAAGCCGTGATATATTTTTTCTCTCCCCCAAGCCTTAATTTCCCTGGATCCGAAATAATTTCGTTGATAACCTCGGTAGAAAGATAATGCCCGAAGGCGTGGCGAATAAAAGTTTTTTCCTTTGCCGTAACAAGGAATTTGACAATGGTTAGAATGATGAATGTAAAGAATACCGACAGGAAGGGGGTAATATAATTTATATAGATACCCGACACCATAAAAAACATACCCAAACCGGTTAATAATATAAACAGAATCACAAAACCGCTGACAATCGACTTAAGGGGTTCTAAATTCCTTATAACAAAAAACACGAGAAAAGATACAACCAGGGTAATTAAAATCGAATACCATTCTGGAGAATCATCCAGGAAACCCCCGTTTAGAATTGTATTAATCACCGTAGCATGGGTACCCATGTTGGCATATTTTGAATCAAAGGGGTTAACCCCCTCATCGGTTGTGGATGTAGCCGTAGCCCCTATAATACAGTATCTATCTTTAAGTTTTTTAGATAGTCTTTTTCGAACCTCAATTATCTTCATGGATGTTTTTTTTGCGGAACCAAAACAGGTTTTTGTCACTTCAGCCATTTTTTTCAGAACGGCTTTATCCTCAACCGAAACCCCATCGCTGTTCAGACGGGTATCAATCTCTCCCACCAGCTTTACATCCCCCCCGTAGTTAAGTTATTTCGCAGCCTCCGCAAAAATCACCCCTCTTGTTTTCCTGTAGTCCTCTATTGAGTATTCGCTTTCACCCGCAAGCAAGGATTTCCTGATTTTCTCAGTATTTTCGTAAAGATCAAGCACCTCTGATATGGTCTTATCGTAATAATAAATAAACTCTTCATCCTCCATTTCTTTCAGTTGAATAATCAATTTATTTTCAAGCTCCCTGTACAGGACAAGAGACCAGTAGGAAAGATGCTCTCCAAAACTATCTTTGAATTTTTTCTTCGGCCAGTTAAGAAGCATACTACCGTCTTCTGCAAGGGGGATAACAATATCTTTCCCGGCACCGGGTAGTTTTGGATTTTTCAATATGATTCTATCCCTTCTTATATCAAGGTCGGGATTCCCCAGAGAATCGAGAACAGCAGCAAAAGCAAGCTGCAGGATGTAGTTCCCCCTGTATCCGCTTACAAGCTCGAGGCGCCTTCTTACACCGTCATTATCAATGTTGATATTCGGAAAACCAAGCCCTTTTGCTCCCGAAATAATCTTTAATACCGAGGGCTGTATATCAACAGCCGGATTAATCACCTCTTTACGGGGATTTACACTCCTGACAGAAAAATTTTCCATTACAAGTTCTTTTAAGCTGTCAAAATCCCTGCCCCTATCCAGTTTTTCAGGGAGGACTCTTACCGTAAAAAAGGAATTCCCAAAAAATTTACCCGCCCTGCCGAGATAATCATCATTATCAATGACCATGTCGGTTACATTCTCGTACAACCTCTTCTCGGATTCATCAATGTAGGGGAGCATCTCTTCCAGAAAATACCCGAGATCCGATACCGAGAAACGCCCGTCATCAAGTGCCTGCCCGAGTTCGGATATCCCGTCTTTAATTACCTGAAACTCATCGGCAAAACTTACCGGGATAACCTTTTCAAGCTTGTTTTTGTCTACGGCGAGGGGGCTGTTGTCTACGTATTCAATATCAAAAACGGCATATCGGGCATCAAATTCCCTCATGGCGATAAGCCCGTCTGCCATAATTCTCCGGCTCCATGGCCAGAGACCCACATTATCGATCGATGTATCATCGATTGTGATTAATAATATGGAATCATCCTCTTTTACATCGGGTTTGATATGGAGAAACAAATCGTACCCAAACCATTTTGAAGAAATACCAAAAGGGGAAAAACCAAGAAAAATAAAAATAACGCTAAAAATAAGCGGAACCAGTATGCCGAAATCTCTTTTTTTTCCCATTTTTTCTCCTTTTTTTGAGAGCTTCATTGAATTATCAGCCCCTAAGGGATAGTATAACATAATAGACTAAAACAGGATTAAGGAAAATGAAAAAAATAAATTTTTTGGTGGGGATCTGCATTTTTTCTGCCGCTTTTTCTCTAGCTGCCCAGTCAAATACAATTATCGATACTTTTCTAAACGAAAAAGTGGCTACCTACGGTAATGCGGCCTATCTTGTTCTTAATGCCTCAAGCCGCCTCAAAGATGAAGCAACGGTTAATGATGCCGTTGAGTATATCAAAAAAAATGATTGGCGGTGGAGAAAAAAGAAGCCCATCATCCATAAAAAAAGCGAAACAATAACCCTGGGTCAATTCTGTTTTCTGATAACAAAATCATGGAACTACAAGGGGGGGCTTATGCACAGGATTTTCCCCGGAGTACGCTATTCCGCAAGGGAATTACATTACCTTGGATGCTTTAAGGGTTCTTTTGCAGCTGACAGAAAAATATCGGGAGAAGATGCCCTTAAAATACTGGGGAATTTCATTGAAATTATGGAAGAAAAACAGAAAAAAGAGAACAACGGAGAGAATGAATCGTGAAAAAAATAATTTTTTTAATTTTAACAATGCTGTTTATTTTTTCCAGTGCCTATTCCGTGGATTGGGGAGGATTTCTTGAAAGTACGACAGCCGGACGCTTTTCCGACAGATCTTTCGTATTCCACGGAGACAAAATAGCCCTCTGGCTGTCCACAAATCCTGACAAAAAAGCAGTATTTGATATCCAGGGAAGCTACACCTATTCGCTTGACAGACCCTATCTTTTCAACCTCGATCTAATGAGGATTTCCTGGGATTTTCCCGATGACGAAAATAAATATCTTATAGATCTGACTATAGGGCGTTACCCTTTTTCCGATTTTACCTCAAATGTATTTTCCCATGATGCCGACGGCATCAGCCTGGGCTTCCATAATCATGCCCTTAATTTCAGCACCTCGGTCTGCTATACGGGTCTCTTAACAAGTCCTTTATCAAACATAAAGATGTCAAAGGGGGATTCCTCAGACATAGATGATGACAATACCCGTGTGGGTCCCCAGAGGCTTATTGCCCTTATGGAATTCAATTTTCCCGAGCTGTTCCTGAAACAGGATTTCGATATATCCCTCATCGCCCAGCAGGATTTCCGGGCTTTCTTAAAAGGGGATACGGTTATAAAAGAGGGCGAGATCTTCGACCAGGGTGATACTTTGGGAGGGGATCTGAATACCTATTATATTGGAATTGGGGTATCCGGCAATCTTGTATCAACATTATACTGGGATTTTTTCAGTTATTTTGGAGCGGGGAGAACCCTTACGTATAATTACGATGATTTTGAATACCAGTATGAGCCTGTTCTGTCTTACCTCGGTGGAATTGAGCTAACCTATTTCCTGAAAAAAGCAGCATCCTCGGTAATAGGGTGCAAATTCCTGATAGCAAGCGGCGACAGCGATAACTCCACCTCCAACGGGGGTAATCTTGAGGGCAATACAGAGGGTGTTTCCTCAACATTTGTAGCAATATCCAATCCGGTGCTTGCAATGGTTTTTAATCCCGATCTCGGGAATATTTTCTTGATAGACATAAACTATTCCATTATGCCAAACGACAAGATTCAGACTAAACTGAATGTTATTCCCTTTTTCAGGACCCTAAATGCCCCGATATCGGAATATGGAATTGATCCTGATTCGGATTCACATTATCTTGGAACCGAAATAGACTATCTTCTTAATTTCAGACCCCTTTCGGACATAGGTTTTTCTTTTTCCGGGGGGATTTTTATCCCGAACAGAAAGAACGGGGCTTTTAAAGAAGATGAAAGAAAAGTTGAGGGTTTGATAAAACTGGACTGTTCCTTCTCTTTTTAGGTACCGGATACCTTGAATTGAAGCGGTTCTCCGCTTTCCGGGTAAAAAAAGCCTTTAATGGAGATGGAGTTGTTTTTTTTCCCTCTCACCATGAAATATCAGCATACAGGGTGTATGCTTGTTACTATAGAATGTAATAGGAGATGCCAATGAAAAAGTTTATTACAGTGTTGCTGATCTCTTTCTTTATGCTGTCGCATATTTTCGCTCAGACAGCGGTTTTCAAAGACATGAAGGGAAAGGTTCAGATAAGACTCCCCGGCGGGCAGCAGTGGAAAAAAGCCGGAAGGGGTATGAAAATACCAAAAGGGGCGACTATTTCAACAGGCTTTAGATCCACAGCTCTCCTCTCTCTGGGAAAAAATTCGGAGATACACGTAAAACCCCTGACAAGGATGACACTTGAAGAACTTGTAACAAAAAGCGGGGTTGTAACCACCGGGCTCTACATCAGGGTGGGGACAATATCGGCGAAGGTTAAAAATGATCCGGGGTTGACCCACGATTTCAGGCTCAGGAGTTCCGTATCAACAGCCGCCATCCGGGGAACCGAATTTGAATACAGCGGCAACAGACTGGCGGTTTTTAAAGGAGCCGTTCTTTATCAGAACAGCATAGGTCAAAAACGGACAATCAGACCCGGGATGGTCAGCAGAATAAATGGGCTCCGGGCTCCGGAAAATCCACAGGACTTTCTTGTTGAGGTTCTCAGCGTGGATCCTTCATCTGCCGAAAATATTGGCTATGAGCAGTCGGGTGTTCAATGGTGGAGGGCCCTTAACGCCAGAACAACCCGGATAGTTTTTAGTTTTACCTGGAATTAAGTACGGAAAATACGGAAATTAGTGTATCGGGAGGGTTAAACAATATGAAAAAAATACTATTAATAGTAATTGCAGCCGCTGTTTTAACAGCCTGTTATTATCAAAGGGATGCTGAAGACGCCGTAGTATCGATTAATCTTGAACAGCCCTCCATACAGAAACTGAAAGCCCTTAACGGGACAAAGGCTATGCCCCCGGGTATTCTCTCCTTCACCCTGATTGCAAGCGGCCCGGGAATGAATACCGTAAGGGCAACCATATCGAAGAGAAAACATAAAGTCTCACTCAGGATACCCGCAGGGCGGGACAGGAGAATTGAACTCAGGGTAAACATGGATCCTGACGGACCCTCGGCGGTTCTGGCATTCGGGGGCTCCACCCTTATCGACTTAAGACCCGGCAGGGTTTCCAGGATTACCCTCTTAATGGCTCCGGTAAAAACAAAACTCTTTATACCCGATATGAACAATAACAGGGTCTGCGTTTTTAACAACCCCGGCGAGATTGATTCAATTCCTGAGGCTCAGTGGAAAACCCTGCCCCCCCCGGTAGGGGGACCCGCCTCCTCCAGGCCGAAAATAGTGGAATTCGACTCCACGGGCAGGATATATGTTATTGATGATACCGATGATATCAATGTGTACCACAATATTGATGATACTATGCCGGTTTCAATTACATTTCCCGGTTTAGTAGATAGTTACGGGGTTGTCTTCGATAGAGCCCATAATCTGGTGTATTACGGCCAGAATAATAACGGGGAACTGCATTGCTCAAATACAATTGGGGTTCATATAAAAGTTTTTACTACTACAAGAAGTGCGAATATTTATACACTTGCTATAGACAGGGACGGCTTTTTGTATTTTTCCTATAGTGATAACGCTCAACCGCCGCAGGGCATTCACCTGGCTAAATTCGATCCGGCAGGGAGCGGAAGGATTCTTACACAGAGATCTATTCCCAACCCCAACACTTTTAGAAACCTCTATGCGGGAGGGAGCGTCTTATACGGCGTGAGTCAGGACCCGACGGGCTCCTACAGGGCTGTAAATACCTACAACACCGACGATCTTTCATTAATAGCTTCACTGGGGGATAGAATAACCCCCGCTTCCCCTCATGAGGGGAAAGGGAGGTTCTACTCTCCCTTAAGAATCATCTCTGCTGATAATAATATCATACTCCTGGATGATGCTACCCAGATGCTTCCTGGTTTTGAAAGGGTTGTACTCTTTAGTAGATCCGGGAGCTCTTCATTCGGACGCTGGATGACCTTCGGCAAGGGGAAATTCGAATTTGAATAAAGGGCGGGTTCTCCCTGAAATCTCCTCATATCAGGTTTCATATCGAAAATTCCCCCTCTCAAATAGACTATATCCCCGGAAAGGTGTATAATTGCCCGATATCAAACCGTTAATATGCCGATACCGGGGGAAAATGAGATGCAATACGATTTTTCAGTAGTCTTTTCTGCAAGCAGGATCAAAACTGAAAACGAGTATGATAGGTACATTCTCTGTATTACCCTGAAGTCCAACTTTGTAGCAGAGGCATCTAAAGAGATAAGCGTTCTCCTTAGAACCATGGTCAGGGGCGGTATGAAAAAAATAATTGTTGATATCAGGGATCTCGAATATATAGACAGCTCCGGAATAGGTATTCTTATACAGACAACAAAACTCTTAAGGGCAAAGGGGGGTGATCTGATACTGCTTAATACCCCCGATAAAATACACGAAATTTTCAAGCTGGTTCATCTAAATGATTTCATACATAAATACCAATTTAAACAGAAAGCCATTGACTATTTATTTTCATTAAATTCATAATGAGGGGTGAAGAAGGGGGCAAGATGGATGATAAAACAAAAACAATAATCAAAATGCTTATAAATACAATCGAGGGGGCTCCCTACCCGCTGGAAATAAACAGCGAGCTTTACAACATCTGGTATGAACACTCCAAAATTGCCGCCAATGATGCATTAATGTATATGTCCGATAAAATACCTGAAGAAGAATTAAAAAATGTTGATGATGCCTTCGTTGATTGAATGAAAGCTTTTTTTGCCTGTCTTTTGCTGGTTATAATAATCAACGGCGTGACGCATGCCGACAAAGAGACTCCCCTGGATAACGAATCCCTCCATGTTATGGGCGGTGGAGCGGTTTGCTTTTTTGCGGCCTCCCTCCCTGCGGTTTTTCTAAATCGTAAAGACAGG
>CAZEKV010000086.1:0-9542 GCA_964512945.1 uncultured Spirochaetales bacterium
AGTATAAGGATTAAGTATTTTTAAGTCCACACCAAAGGGGGAAAAGGTGTCAATTCGTTCTAAAACCCCTCTTTGGCTATCTTTTTTCCCGTATCTGTTCTGAATATTCTATCGATAAAATTATGGAGTTCTTTTTTACTTTTTTTCCCGGCAAGCCCCTCTTCTTCTATATTTACTATCCAGTCGGAATCCCAGAGGATCCGGAATTCGGGAGTGTCTATATTTTCCCCGCTGTGATGGTTGGCTATTATTTTACAAATATGGTTAATCCTTTCCCGGGAGATATTCAGTTTATTCATAATTCGTTCTGCAATGGGCGGGCCTTCAATTTCCTGGTATTTTCCACTCGATGAGTTATACTTACGTTCGGATTCGGGGATTCCTATATCGTGGAGGATCGCAGCCCCCGTGATCGTAAGCTGATCGGCTTTTACTTTTTCGGCGATCCTCTCCGCATAAGAAAGCACTTTAAGGGCGTGTTCAATACGGGTTCTGTCCTTGCCAAAATATTTCTTCATCTCTGTAATTAGTTTATCACGCAAAAGAAAGGTACCTCTCTCCGGCATCCGGGAGAATTACAAGAATCCGTTTGCCCCTGTTTTCTTTTCTATCGGCGGTAATTTCGGCGGCTCTAAGGGCTGCCCCCGAGGAGATTCCTGTAAAAAGCCCTTCTTCTTTTGCCGCTTTTCGGGCCGCCGCAGCGGCCTCTTCCGATCCCACTTTTACAACCTCATCGTAAATATTGGTATTTAAAATTTCCGGTATAAAACCCGCGCCTATACCCTGTATTTTATGGGCTCCGGGGGGGGCTCCGGAAAGAACGGCCGATTCTTCAGGCTCCACGGCTATAATTTTGATATTTTTATTATGGTGTTTGAGAACTTCGCCGCAGCCTGTTATGGTTCCTCCGGTTCCCACACCCGCTATAAAAATATCAAGCTTTCCCCCTGTGTCCCGGAGAATCTCAAGGGCGGTTGTATCTCTATGGATTTGAGGATTGGCGGGGTTGGAAAATTGACAGGGTTGAAAGCTGCCCCGGTTATCGCCGCTAATTTTATCCGCCATTTTCATAGCACCCCCCATACCCTCAACGCCGGGGGTAAGCACAAGTTCGGCTCCAAGGGCATTTAGTATCTTCCGTCTCTCCACACTCATTGATTCGGGCATGGTAAGAATCAACCTGTACCCCCTGTTAGCAGCTATAAAAGCAAGACCTATTCCCGTATTACCGCTTGTAGCCTCTACAATTAAGCCCCCCTTTTCCAGTTTCCCCGTCTTCTCGGCATCCAGAATCATCGAAAGAGCGATTCTATCCTTGATGCTTGAGAGGGGATTAAAGGATTCCAGCTTGGCGAGAATTTCCGCCCCTGTTTTTTTAGAAAGTGAATTTATCCTTACTATGGGGGTGTTTCCGATCAAATCGGTAATAGCGGCAACTCTCATACTTTTTCTCCGTCAGATAGAAAAACCGGGATTCCGGCTCTGGCTTACAAGATCCTCGATTGTTATTTCTCTCAGGGTTTTTTTAACAGCCTCTTTCAGTTTTGACCACACATCCCGTGTCAGACAGACCCCGCTTCTGGAACATTCTTCCGAATTGTTAACGCAGTAGACCGGCGAAACGCCTCCTTCAAACAGCTCTACAATTCGGAGGATTGTTATTTCAGATGGGGGAAGAGCCAGTTTATAACCCCCGCCGGGCCCCCGTGTGGTTTTGATAATTCCATTGTTCTTGAGTGTAATAAGAATGCTTTCGAGGTAGGAGGGGGAAATACCCTGATTTTTGCAAATTTGCTTTCTTGTTATCAGTTTGCCGCCCGGATTCATGGCAATCTCAAGGATTGCCCTTGTTCCATACCTCGACTTTGTTGACAATCTCAACCAGACCCCCTCTATAATTTATAAAGTTCATCTACATGGTAAACTATACCGAAGAGTTCGTCAATAGATCCCCGAGCCCCTTTTTTAAACGGAACCGTCTTTTTCTATCGGGAAGCTTATTGTACATCTAACCCCTCCCCGGTTTTCGATTTTTAGATCCCCATTAATCTGGATTGTCAGGATTTGAACAAATTTTAAACCAAGAGAATCAACGGAAGATATCTCAAAATCCCCGGGGAGTCCCGCCCCGTTATCTGTAATCTCTATAACCGCGCCGCCGTCCGTTTTTTCCAGCGAGAGCTTAATAATACCCCCTTTTTTTCCGGGGAAAGCATGCTTGATGGAATTCGTTATCAGCTCTACAATGATTATCCCAATGGGGATTGCCGTTTTTACAGGTATTGAAACAGAAGCACATCTTTTCTGGAAGGTGATATCGTTTGAAAAACCGGGCAGAGAGGTTGTCACCCTGTCAATGTACTCATTAAGCCATACTTCCGTAACAGAATCGGTCGAAGAAAGGAGGTCGTACATCTCGGATACGGCTTTTATCCGTGATCCTATTTCCCGCAGAACGATTTTTGCCTCACTTGATTTACAGGATCTTTCCCTCAGGGCTATCATGCTGTAAATCATGCTGAAACTGTTTTTTGCCCTGTGCTGGAGTTCTTTAAGGAGGCTTTTGTTCTCGCTAAGGGTTTTTTCCAGGGTTTCTTCAACTCTTTTGCTGTCTGAAATATCGCTTGTTATTGTCGCAAAGCGGTTTTTAGCTGTTGAGACAGCCGAAACCATAAAGTGTTTATTTGTCGGGGGATTAAAGGTTGTAAATGTACAGGGTTTTCCGCTAAGACAAACCCCGGCGAATTCCTCGAGATAGGGGGCGGCATCGGAATTAAAAACCTCGGTCACAAGTCTGCCTTCTGCATCCTCTTTTTTTATGCCGGTAATTTTAGTAAACGACTTGTTGCAGCGGAGGAGCCTGTAATTGACAGCTTTACCCTTACTGTCGAATACCAGTTCATGCAAAATAACTATTTCGGTCATTGCTTCAAATAATGTGTCTAATTTCTGCTCACTTGACTGCAAAGCCGCTTCGGCCTTTTTACGTTCTGTAATATTCCGTACATGCTCTACAATCATCGTGACCCTGTTGCTATCGAAAACCGGATAAATATTTATTTCGCGGGTAAGGCCGTCTACAGGATTTTTTTTCTCCAGAAACCGGGGTTGTCCGGTTTCAAAAACCGCTCTGGCATGGCAGGGGTTACAGGGTGTATCCCGGCGCATATAGACCCTATAGCATTCTGGGCTGCCCTTGCGTTCATTTTCCGAAACATATTCATGATCTTTCCAGTTGCTTAAGATTACACGAAAATCCCTGTCGTGTACTGTAAGTAAATCGGGGATTGTATTGAAAGTGACCCTGAGTAGATTCTCAGAATAGGCCAGGGCATCTTCGGCCTTTTTTCTCTCGGTAATATCCCTGATAATCACAAGATCGGCCGGTGCTCCCTCGTATTCTATCCTGACCGCCGAAACCTCGCAGGGTATTCCCATGCCGTTTTTATTTTTTATGATAAGGCTGAAATTCTTTGTGTGCTTTTTCCCTGCGAGGCTGTCTTCATATTCCTTCAAAGCGGCCTTTTTATAGCTTTCCTCAACAAAATCCAGAAAAGTAAAGCCCCCCTCCAGCTCGAACCAGGTATATCCAAACAGGTCTGTAAAACTCTGATTGACGAATTTAAAGAATTCATCCTGGATAATAGTAATGGCATCGGGACTTAGATCAACAAGTTTCTTATATTTTTCTTCGCTTTCCTTTTTTGCAGCATCCTTTGCCATACCCTGCATCCTGGCCTCAAAAAGCCTGAATGCCATTTTTATGGATGCGATTAGAACCGTCTGACCCGAGTTTTTGAGTATGTAGCCGTAAGAGGTTATCCCCTCGGTTTTTTCAACGACCCTACATTCTGTGTGGGAGGATAAAAAAATCAGCGGGAGATTGCGGCTTCTAAGGATTATCTCGGCGGCCTCGGTGCCGTCCATCCCCCGGCCCAGATTTATGTCCATCAGAATCAGGTCGACAGAGACACCCTCTTCTACAACCCGGACTGCCTTTTCGCCGCTGAGTGCAACAATAACCCTGTAGCCGTATTTTTCAAGTGTTTCTGCCTCAGCCATGCCGATAAGCACTTCGTCTTCTACAAGAAGAATTGTCTTCCGGCTTCTGTTCTCCATACTTCCCCCTGACCAATACAGAGCAAGGTACACCTGCTGTTATGCCGTCATAATAACACGGGAATCATACAGAAATCCAATATAAACCATCCCGGATCCGATTTTAAACTACCCCCGTCCATTAATAGTATTCCTTTTTTTGTTAAAAGTAAAACAGACCCGGGGCAGAAAACCACCTGGTTCATTCGCAACAGAATCCAAAAAGCAGGGAGGATAGCGGGGGAGGAAGGGGTTAGATCAAAAAATCAGAATACCGGGAGCCGCTGAAGAAAGATTTCTGTGAGATTTAGCATTACTTCAGAACATAACTTTTGCATGATTTCTGTGTATACGCCCAAGAGGATTCGAACCTCTGACCTACGGCTTAGAAGGCCGTTGCTCTATCCAGCTGAGCTATGGACGCAGGCGCTGAAAATAATCGGGATGAGAGGATTCGAACCTCCGATCCCCTGGTCCCAAACCAGGTGCCCTAGCCACTGGGCCACATCCCGAATACCCAGGGAGTATACTTATTTTAGGTTTTATGGTCAATAGCGGAGGAGGCTTCAAGACCGGCCTATGCCGGAGCCTTTGCGGGAGAAATCAATTTTCTGATAGTATGGATTAATGCTGCCTCGTCAATCGGTTTTGATACATACTCATTCATGCCTGCTTTATAGCATTTCTCGATATCTTCCTGATATGCATGGGCGGTCAGGGCAATAATGGGGGTAAAGCCTCCGCTTTTTTCTTCTATTTCCCTTACTTTTCCGGCCGCCTCAAGCCCGCCCATTCCCGGCATACTGAGATCCATAATAACAACATCGTATTTTTCTTTTTGAAATTTTTCGAGAACTTCGAGGCCGTTTCCCGCTTCTTCGACATCCCAGCCCTGATTGGCGAGAAGATTCTTGATATATATACGGTTTATCAGTTCATCCTCTGCTATAAGCAGTTTTACCTTCCTGTTCAAGATATTTTCCTTTTCTTTTTCCGCTTCGGGCTTCTTGCTGCCGCCGGATAATCCATTGTTTTCCTCGATCAGGGGCAATTCTACAACAAAAGTACTGCCGATATTAACCTTACTGTTTACCGTTATGGTTCCCTTCATCAGGTCTACAAGCTGTTTGACTATTGCAAGCCCCAGACCGATTCCCGAATGTGTCTTTGTATAGGTATCCTCGCCCTGATGAAAAACCTCAAACAGGCTCCCCATTTTATCCTCGGAAATGCCGACCCCCGTATCGGTGATGTTTATTTTTAGGGTTTTATCAAGCTTTATAAAGACCCTTATCTCGCCGGAATCGCTGAATTTAATTGCATTTGTCACAAGGTTGAGAAAAATCTGGCCTATCCTTACCCTGTCCCCGTAGAATGAGGTAAAATCCCCCTCAAATTCTATTTTAAGACTCAGGTTTTTTTTCTGTGCTGCCAGAAGTAAATCCTCGGCGGCAAGGTTTATCCGTTCTTTTAGATTAAATTTTTCGGGGCGTAAAACAACCTTGCCTGTATCTATCCTGGAAAAATCGAGGAGGTCGTTTATTATTCTGAACAATGTTTCGGCGGAATAGAGCAGCATTTCAAGAAAGTAGGCCTGTTTTTCGCTCAGATCCGTGTCTCTTATAAGATTCCCCATGCCGATAATCCCGTTTAGCGGGGTGCGCAGCTCATGGCTCATGTTGGCAAGGAATTCGCTTTTTGCCCTGTCGGCGGCCCTGGCGGATTCCTTGCTGGAGATGAGTTTTTTATTCCAGATGTCCCTCTGTATGGCATGGACAATGATGTTCCCCACGGTTTTCAGCAGGATAATATCCTCAACAGCCCACTTCTTGATTTTTCTTACCGAATTAAAACTGAGAAAACCTATGGGGGATTTTTCAAAAACAAGGGGGACTGCAAGAATCGATTTGATTTCGTTTTTTACAAAAAACTCTTTTTCGCGTCGCGCCTCGTCGGGGAGGCTGTCCATGGAGGATATATAGATATTTTCAAGGCGTTTTAGCTTTTCCATCCACCAGCGGAAGGAATTCAGAAGAAAAGAACCGGCCTCGTTCATACAGTCGGACATTCCCTCAGAAAACCAGCTGTAGCAGCTTTTCAGTTCCGGGATATCGGGGTTAAATAAGAACATATAACAGCAATCCACCCCGGCATATTCTCCAATTTTTTTCAGAATATCGTGGAACTCAACCCCTCCATTGCCTTCGGGGATATTAAGGAAGCCGGCCGAGATTGAGCTTATCAATTTTTCAAAACCTATACGGTATTTTAATTTATCCTCAAAGTTTCTGTAGGATGTTATTTCTGTCAGGATACATTCGAAAAGAAGAACATTTCCCGAACTATCCCTTTTTATGAGGGTTCTGTCTTCGACCCATTTCTGCCCCCCGTTCGGTGTAACAATTCTATAGGGGTGGAGTACAATATCCGTAATATTTTTATTGTCAAGATACCCGCTGAATTCCCTTTTTAGATTATCGACATCCTCATCGTGTATCAGGGAATAGAAACCCACATTCCCCGAACTGAAATATTCCGTCCGGTATCCAAAAATACTCCTTACGTTTCCGGAAACGTGAATAATGCTGCACTCGGGGGATCCGCTGCATACAAAAAGGGCAGTATTGGTGCGGCATAGTATTTCTCTGTAATCAGGCTCGTATTTTTCTGTCATTATATCGGGTTTTAGTATAATGATCGTTGATTTATCTGTAATAGTCAAATTAAAACGGGGAAAATATTATTAGATTTCAAAAAGTTTAATCAGGATAAACATCTCCAATCCCCGTGCCGGATTTTTTCAGGGAATAACCCGGAGACTGAATTGAATATATGGAAAGATCGATATAGGATACAGCCGGAGAAAAAAATGAAAAAAACAAACAACCTTCGCATAGTAAGCGTAAAACCCCTTATCTCTCCCGAAAAACTGAAGACGGCTCTCCCTGCATCTGATGTTTGCAGTAAAACTGTGGTTGAAACCCGCAGCATGATCGACGACATCCTGAATAAGAAAAACCCGAGGCTTCTTGCCATTGTGGGGCCCTGTTCCATACATAATTCTGAAACCGCTCTTCAGTATGCCGAAAAACTTAATCTACTGAGGAAGAGGATCGAAAGCCGGATTCTCGTTGTAATGCGGGTCTATTTTGAAAAGCCGAGAACAACCATAGGCTGGAAGGGGTTAATTACCGACCCCCATCTGGATGGGTCATACGATATAGACACCGGTCTTAAAACGGCACGAAAGCTTCTTATAGATATAAACAGGATCGGGCTGCCCTGCGGATCCGAAATGCTTGATCCCATTATACCCCAGTACATCTCGGATTTAATCAGCTGGGCGGCGATCGGAGCCAGAACAACGGAAAGCCAGACCCACAGGGAAATGGCAAGCGGGCTTTCTATGCCGACAGGCTTTAAAAACGGAACCAGCGGGAACCTCCAGCTTGCTGTAGATGCCCTCGAATCGGCAAGACATCCCCATAGCTTTATAGGTATCGATTCCACGGGAAAAACATCGGTTTTCAAAACCAGGGGGAATATGGCCTCCCATGTAATTCTCCGGGGTGGAAGATCGGGACCCAATTACTACGAGGAAAATGTGGAAGAAGCGGAAAAGCTTATCTCTGCGAGAAATATAGACCCCGCCCTTATAATTGACTGCAGCCATGCCAATTCGGGAAAGGAGTATCGGAAACAGAGCCGTGTTCTGACTTCCGTTATAGATCAGAAAAAAAGGGGAAGGGATTCGATAGTCGGGTTTATGCTTGAGAGCAATATAGAGGCGGGGAATCAGAAAATCCCCGAAGATAAAGAACGATTGAAATTCGGGGTTTCGGTTACGGATGGATGTATAGGCTGGGAAGAAACCGAAAAAATACTCCTCGGGGCATTCGACAGACTGGATGATTAATATGATTTCAGGAATCCCCCGTTTCGGAGTCTCCTCAGGAGTTATTTTTGCAGCCTGGAAGGAATGGTGAAGAAGATATTATTGATATACCCTAACAACGAAAAAATGCCCTATCCCGTTCCCCCCATAGGGCTTTCCCTGCTTGCCTCGGTTCTTAAAGAGAAGTACAGGGTGCTGCTTTTCGACGGGATGTTCGGTACTGCAGAAAGTCTTACCAGAGAGATAAATGGTTTTAAACCGGATTATATAGGGATAAGCATACGGAATATTGACAATGTCCAGGTTGATAATATTGTCTACTATGTTGACGGAATATTGAATCACTATATTTTACGGATAAGGAAGATTACAGACGTTCCTGTAATACTCGGGGGAAGCGGTTTCAGTATTTTTCCCGGAGAACTCATGGAGCTGCTCGGGGCCGATTACGGGGTTGTAGGAGAGGGGGAAGAGCTGTTTTTAAGGCTCCTGAGCCTTCTTGACAGGGGCAAGCCGGGGAGGGGCATCCCCGGAATAATAGAAAAAGACCGGGGGGTGTTTGAATATCCCCTCCAGAAATTCAATATAAAAAAGCTCCCCCATTCGGAAATAGACGGGAAAATAGACTTTGCACCCTACCGGGAAAGGAGTTCCTACCCCATCCAGACAAAAAGGGGGTGCTCCCATAAGTGTATATACTGCACCTATCCCGAAATAGAGGGGAAGACCTACAGGACAAGGGATCCTGAGGATATAGCCGAAGAGATTGCAGAGGTACACGGGAGGCTGGGGGATATAACATTTGAATTTGTTGACTCAACATTTAACGACCCCCCCGGCCACGCCGAGGCAATCTGCAGCAGGATAGTCAAAAAGGGTTTGAAAATCAAACTCAGGGCCATGGGGATCAACCCGGCCCATGCCTCGAGGGAGTTGTTCAGCCTCATGCTCAAGGCCGGTTTTTCCCAGATAGACTGTACCCCCGACACCGCCTCTGAAACAATGATAGCGAATTTCCAGAAGAATTTTTCACTGGAAGAACTAAAAAGAACAGCCCTTTTGATAAGGGAATTCAGGATTCCCGTAATGTGGTTTTTTATCTTCGGGGGGCCGGGGGAAACGGAGAAAACAATCGCTGAATCATTTGATTTTATAGACCGCTACATCTACAAGTACGACCTTGTCCATATTTCGACGGGGCTGAGGATATACCCCAACACCCCCCTCTACAGGATTGCATTAAAAGAGGGGGTTATTTCCCGGGATAACTCGATACTCTACCCCGAATACTATGTAAACAAAAAACTGGGACAGGGGAGGCTGAAGGGGGTGATTGAAAAAGGGGTTTCTACAAGGTTTAACTGCCTGACCTCCTCGGACTCAAAACCCGCACCGGAAATGATGGAAGAGGCCCTGGAACTCCGCCGCAAAACCCCCTTCGATGAACCAATGTTCAGAACCCTTTTGAGATTAAGAGAAAAAACCTTCAGCCCGAGCTAATCAGGCGAAAGAAGAAATCTAACAGATACTGGAAAATAGCAACAAGACA
>CAZEKV010000087.1:0-9488 GCA_964512945.1 uncultured Spirochaetales bacterium
AGTAGAATTGAAAGAAGAAAAATATATTGTAAAACGGGGTTTTTCTACAGGCTCGCTATAATCCCGGACAAACATCTTAGTTTGATTCTACTGATTCAGTTTAAAACGGACAAAGGGCTTGCAAAAGCAAAAGAAGATAGAAAACATGCGAGGGTATCTGGATAATTGGAACTATAAAATTTTATTGAACTTAATATAAATAGAATTGAAGATTTTTCAAGAAAGATGTAGAATGGATCCCGATATGGGAAAATGCTATTTTTGTTCAAAAGAAATTGATCCCGCTCTGGCGGTTTATAGATCTTCTACCTGTTCTTCCTGCGGGAACGATCTGAAAATTTGCTATAACTGCAGGTTTTACAGCCCCGCTTCCCATCATGAATGCCGTGAAACTATTTCAGAGCGGGTAGCGGAAAAGGATAGGGCAAATTTCTGTGATTATTTTAAAATTGGGAATGATTATGTAAATGATTCTTTGCTGGAAAAACAGAAAGAATCCCGGAAAAAAATTGATGATCTTTTTAATTCCTGATTTCCCCGGAGCGGAATGAGATGCGTCCAATAATTTTCATTGACTCAGGGGTAGGGGGACTCCCGTATTTGGATTGGGTAAGAAAAAAACTCCCTGATGAGAATCTTGTTTATGTAGCCGATAACGCCAATTTTCCATATGGAGAGAAATCTGTTGAAGAGATAAGGAAGGCTCTGGTATTTACTGTCAAAACTCTTATAGATAGTTTAAATCCCAGGTTTATTGTAATTGCCTGCAACACCGCCTCGGTTACAACATTATCAACACTAAGAAAGCTGTATAAGATTCCTTTTGTAGGGGTTGTCCCTGCCGTTAAAACTGCTGCGGAGAAATATCCCGGCAGGACAATCGGAATTCTTGCAACGAGCCGAACTGTCGAAAATAAATATCTTGATGATCTTATAAAAAGATTTGCTTCCGACTGTAACATTGTAAGGCATTCAGAAAAATATCTTGTAGATTTTATTGAAAATAAACATCTTTTTTCCTCCAGAGATGAGCGGCGGAATGTAATTAAGAATGCTGTTGAAAAATTTAAGGCTATGAATATATCTTCTCTTATCCTCGGTTGTACCCATTTTGTTTTTCTCGAAGAAGATTTTAAGCGGGAATTTGGAAACGATATTGAAGTGGTAGATTCCAGGGAGGGGGTTGCTAAGCAGATTTACAGAATACTGGAAAAAGAGGGGAGTAACTCCATAAAAAAGGACTCCGGGAGTTTCTTTTATATTACTAAAAAAGTAAATGAAGAAAATTATAGAAAATTTGCAGAAAAATATGGACTTATCTTTATGGGATGCATAATAGAAAAATGAAAGGAAGAATCCTTTACGGAATCAACAATATATACACAGTTCTTGTTGACGGAAGAACAATCGAATGCAGGATAAAGGGGAAAGTCCTCAAATTCGATAAATCGGTTTACAACCCTCTTGCACCGGGTGATTTTGTAGAGATCGAGAAATATGATATTTCCAGCGGATCCGGAACTATAATTGAACGGTTAACAAGAAAAAATGAAATTGTAAGGTGGAATAACAAAAAATTATCAGAACAAACCTTTGCCTCAAATATCGATCAATTATTATGCGTTTCCTCTTCTGACAGCCCGGGCTTCCGGCCTGGGTTTGTTGATAGAATCCTTGTAAGTGCGGAAAAAAGCAGAATACCCGTAATAATGGTGCTCAACAAAATTGATATCGGTATTTCCGATGCCATAAAGAAAAATCTTTCAAACTATAAGCATATTGGTTATAGAAATTTTCTTTGTTCTGCATTGACAGGGTCAGGTGTCAAAAAATTAAAAAAAATGATGGAATCGAAAGTCTCTGTTCTAATCGGGCAGTCGGGTGTTGGAAAATCATCATTATTAAATCGTCTTTTTCCCGGAATTGATCTGAAAACAGGAGAAATTTCCAGAAAATTTAATAGAGGGAGGCACACAACAAATTATTCAAGAATGATTTGTTGTGATAATAATACATCAATAATTGATACTCCGGGGATAAGGGAATTTGAGGTTGGGGGGATATCTTCCGGCGAGCTTGATCTTTATTTTCCTGAAATGATGCGGCATAAAAAGAAATGTACATATACATCCTGTCTGCATCTTGATGAGCCTGAATGCGGAATAAAAAAAGCTGTTAAAGCAGGCAGGATATTCAATTATAGATATGAAAGCTACAAAAAAATACTGTATGGAATTATTAAACGAGAGAAGGAAAGGTTTGGAAAATACAATACATATTCTTGAATTTGATAAAATAGTTAATTATCTAAAAAATATTTGTCTGAGCACCGAGACAGGAGATCTTCTCGAAAAACAGAAAGATGATATATTTAAAAAGAAATGCAGAAATATCCTTATGATATCTGCCGAATATAAAAAAATTATTGCCTCAGGAAATAAACCTCCCAATGTAGTTCTCCCTGAAGTAATTCCCGTTCTTTCAAAATTAAAAAAAAAGGGAGTCATACTCAGCGTTGGGGATATTTATAGCATATTAACTTTTGTGAGATCATCGAAAAAAATAATTAATTATCTATACAAAAACTGCGGTGATGGTTTAATACATGATTTTCTAGATGGAATTTCTGCAATAGATTTCCCGGATGTTTATTATGGTTATTTTACATCTTCCGGTGAAATAAATATAAAAAATATTCCTGAACTCCTGGAGATCAAAAATAGTATCTACAGAACCAATAAGAAACGAAACACAGTTTCACTCAATTACCTGAGAAAAAATACACAGATATGGCAGTCCTCTTTGCCGGTAGAAAAAGATAACAGAATACTCCTCCCCCTGAAATCAGACTGCAGGGGGAGCTTAAAGGGGATAGTATATGATGTTTCTTCAAGTGGTTCGACATTATTTATTGAGCCGTTTGATTTGCTTGAGATCAATAATAAAATAGCCGTCCTGAAAAGAGAATATGAAAAAGAACTACTTAAATTTCTGACAAAAATGTCGGATTCTATGCGAGGTGTTGTAGATGATCTGGAAAAATATTTTAACAATATATTTTTCCTTGATTCGATATATACCAGGGCTGTCTACAGCATACGCCATAATTGTACTATGACCGAGCCCCTGAAAAAGGGGATTAATCTAAGAGAAGCCCGCCACCCCCTACTGGGAGGGAATGCCGTTCCCATCGACCTTGTTATTGACAGCTCGACCCATGCAGTAATAATATCAGGTCCGAATACCGGGGGGAAAACTCTAACATTAAAAACCGCCGGGATACTCTCCCTGATGAATCAATTCGGCATGGAAATACCGGCAGAAGAAGGAAGTGGAATGGCATTTTTCGACGGTATTCATGTAAATATCGGAGATGAACAATCGATTGAAGATTCTCTCTCGACCTTTTCCGCCAGAATGAAGAATATTTCAGAGATAACAGAAATCTCCACAGGGGATTCCCTGGTTCTGCTTGATGAGATGGGATCCGGTACCGGTGTTGAGGAGGGTTCTGCAATTGCCATGTCGGTATTTGACTATCTAATTCAAAAGAAATGCCTTGTAATTGCTACAACTCACCATAGTATTCTGAAAAACTATGGTTTTTCAGTTAAGGGAGTTCAAAATGCCAGCGTTGAATTTGATAAAGATCTATTAAAACCGACCTATAAAGTTATACAGGGTATACCGGGAGAGAGCCATGGTATTGAAATAGCCGCCAGAAGCGGAATTGATGAAGAAATAATCAATAATGCCAGAAAATATATTAAAACCGGTAAGACTGATACAGCTCTACTTGCAGATAATATAAATAAAAAACAGCAGGAAATTCGTAAAATTAAGAAGGACCTGGAAAGGGAACAAGAAAGAATTCTAAGAGACAGGGATATTCTATTAAAGAAAGAAAAGGAATTAAAAGAAAAAGAGGTTATTGTTCGAACGGGGGAAATCAGAGAAATCGGAGAATTCCTGAAATCAGCGAGAAGTAAATTTGAAAACCTTGTTTGCAAATTAATTGAGGGTGGTCTTACCAGAGATAAAATTGCAAAAACCAAAAGTTTCTTCAACGAAATATCCGACTTTGGGGTGAAACAAAAGAAACATCTCCTTGATATTGATAAAGACAAACCTCAATCACCAAATCCCGTTGTCCCGGGTTCGGATGTCCTTATTCTGAGTTCAAAACAGAAGGGAAGGGTCATTAGAAAGACAAAAAAATCGAGGTGGCTGATCTCTTCGGGTGCCTTAAAAATTGAACTGGAGGAAAAGGATTTTACTACCATAGTTTCTGAAAAACATGATAATAAAAAAGAACATAAATTTGTATCAGTAGAAATTCTGAATAAATCAAGACCCCTGTTTGAACTTGATGTCCGGGGGATGAGGACAGAAGAGGCATTATCTGCCCTCGAAAAACAGATAGACAGGGCATTGCTTGAAAATTTAGGGGAATTCTCCATTATCCATGGACATGGAGATGGGATCCTGCAAAAAAATATCCATAAATATCTAAAAACTTCTGAGAATATCAATGAATTTTTCTTTTCAAAACCAGGTGAAGGGGGAACTGGAAAAACGGTTATCCGATTATAAAAATAAACAAAAAATTTGATATATTCTTCACTTTGTATATAGTTAAGAATGATATGGATCTAATAACCAATGTTATTCTCGAAGTTGTTTCATCTTCCAGGTTTGCTTTAGTTACTCTGGCACTCGTTGTTGTTTTGCCGGTTATATTTTATATTGCGTCTTTTGATAAACGTCCGGTGAAAATAAGGTATGTCAAAAAAACAAAAGGGATATCTGAAAAGCGGGCTGATTCCCCGGATGAGAGTAGGGAAGAAGAAAAAAAGCCTGAAGAATCGGAAAAAACGGAAGAGAAAGAAGGCATTGCAGAATAGCGGGAATATTTAAGGGCGTAAATACCGGGATTCGTTAAATTATTTTTCTGATTTGTTCTAAATTCACAAAAAATTATTATTAAAATATCACTTTTTTGGTATAGTCTTAATAAAGGAAAGTTCTATTACGTTTTTTCCGATGCTGATATGGGGGATGCGGGTTTTGAAGAGGGAAGTAATTAAAATCGGGAAAGTAACAATCGGAAAGGGTTTTCCGCCCCCCATCCAGACTATGTGGAAATATGGATTACCGGGAAGCGGGAGACGATTTGTTATAGATAAAATTAATAATTACGAAAAACTCGGCTGCGGGATTATAAGATTCGCCGTCCTCGATATGGAGATGATTGATTTTTTTAGAGATATACTTTCTTCAATAAAAATGCCTGTTGTTGCAGATATACACTTTGATTACAGGATTGCTTTAAAATGTATGGATGCAGGTTTTTCCAAAATAAGAATAAATCCCGGCAATATAGGTGCAAAATGGAAAATTATAGAGGTTTTAAAAAAAGCGGAGGATAAAAATATACCAATCAGGGTGGGAATCAATGGCGGTTCTCTACCGAAAAAATACAGGAATCAAACCGATATTGTTTCAGCCATTCTAAACTCGGCTGAAGACGAGATAGAGATTTTTGAAAAACAGAATTTTGGGAATGTTATATTTTCGCTAAAATCTTCCGACGTTGAAACTACGATAACTGTAAACCGCCTTTTTTATAAAAAATACGGATATTTACTCCACATAGGACTGACTGAAGCCGGCCCTCTCATCCCTGGTATTGTCAAAAATACCATGGCTCTTTCGAGATTATTAAAAAACGGCATTGGAGATACAATACGGGTTTCCCTCTCTGATAGTTCCGAAAATGAGATAATTACTGCAAGAAACATAATAAAACAGTCAATTCCCTCTAAGAAGAAAGAAGGGCTTAATATCATTTCATGTCCAAAATGCAGCAGGGCTTCCTTTGATGTCCATTTTTTTTCAAACGAGATATATAACACTTTCTTAAACACGGAAAAAAATATTACAATAGCAGTTATGGGATGTGAGGTTAACGGGCCCGGTGAGTCCCGTCATGCTGATATAGGAATCAGCGGGTCGGGGGATTCTGTTGTAATTTTTAAGCAGGGCAAAATTATTAAAAAAATCAAAAAAGAAAAAGCCCTTGACATCCTGAAGGATATTATATGACAGGGAAGGTTTATAAGTTTTTTCTGTTTTTTCTCCTGATTTTCTTTGCTGCAGCCTGTGGCGGTAAGAAAAACACTACCGGCAGGAATGATGATTATACTGATAAAAGGGAAAAAATAATTGTTGCAGATGAAAAAGAAGTTAACGAAATAATCATTCCTGATGACTGGAAAAATATAGATCCTGATCTTCTCCCGCCGTGGTTAGCCCATGAGTACGGCAAAACTGCATTTAGAGAAAAGGAATATGGATTTTCATTGATTTTTTTTAGAAAAGCCCTTGAAAAAAAGAAAAAATATCCCGAGGCAGAAATGTGGATAGGGGCGGTATTCCAGAAAGAAGGCGAATACATACTTGCTGAACAACAGTACAAAAAAGCCTATGCTCAAAAAAATTACTTACAGATAGAGGAAGATAAATATCGAATTCTTTACAGGTTAGCCTCTCTTTACGGGAACTGGGAAAGAAAGGAAAAAAGCTATCAGGATATTTTGCTAAGAATAACAGGGGAACATGAGTATGTCTCTGTATTTTTTAATGACAGAATAAAAGAAAGGATAATTACTACATTTAAGTCAAAGGGGATCAACAAGGTTTTGAGGCTTTACAGAATTAATAAGCAGTTTCCTCTAAAAGCCCATACTGGACTTGGTGAGTTTTATTTTAATTCGGGAAGATACTGGGATAGTATGTTAAATTATCTCTACTCTGTGGTTATAGTTTCCTCAGCGGCTATCGAGGAATTTAGAAAAATCAATCCCCAATATGAATTCCAGGGTATTGACTCCTTTCTGGGAATTATATTGAACGAAAAATTGGCATCTGCCAGTAATTACATTTCTACACCTGATTTCAAGGAGAAAATTAACGCCTATTTTAATGATACGGAATTTTACAAGAATCTCCTCTGTCTTGGAAAGGCTCTTTGTGCGGAAAGTGGTTATTTCAGACCTGAAGCAAGGCATCTCTGGAAAGTGGTAATGAAATTCAGTAAAAATGACGGGATTTCAAAAAAAGCCGATTTTTACCTCAACACAAAGAAACTAAACTCTGTTATCAACTAAGAACATAAGCAATTAACTTTAGAATTGCTGCATTGTATTAGAGGGTTGAACCTTGATTTCGGTATTACGATTCAATCCCGATTTAATTTCCACATAAATACCGTCTGAAAGCCCGATTGTTACTTCTTCTTTTTCAAAAGTATTAGATCCGTTTTCAATTTCTACAAAAGTATGATTTTTATCAAAAATAATATTTCGTTCGTGTATTGTCAAAACTTTCTCAGCTTTTGCAAAAATTATTTCTGCGTTGGCACTATATCCTGCACGTAAGAAATAATCCTCTTTTAATTCAACTGGAGCTTTAATTTTGAATTGAATTGATCCTTCTATATTCAGACCCTTTGGTGATATATATTCTAGATCAGCATTAAATGACTCCCCTTCGATCGCAGCTACAAGGATGTTAATTTCCATTCCTATTTTTATCTTCCCAATTTCCGATTCATCAAGATATCCTTCAAAAATGAGGTTGTTCATATCCGCTATATAAGCAATTGTTGTCCCATCATTGAAATTATTGCTTTCGACAATTGTACTGCCGGTTTTTACCGGCATATCAAGAATCATTCCGGCAGCCGGGGCATAGATTCGATTTGAAACTTGACCTGATTTTTTTGACGCCCCCTCCTTTATAAGAGAGAGATTATTTTCCGCTGAAATATAATTTGCTCTGGCCAATTCATAATCCAGAAGATATTTATTATATTCAATTTCAGCTATTATTTTTTTTTCATATAACATTGTTTGGCGATTAAGTTCTTTTTTGGAACTCGTATAGCAAATTTCGGCTTTTTTCAGGTTTGATTCCGCCCGGTTAAGAGTAACACTGTCTGGAATTATTTTAACTGATACAAGGAGGTCTCCTTGTATTATTGTATCTCCAATTTCAACATAGGTTTTGTCAACAATACCTGAAATCCTTGATTTAACTTCTATTTCTTTTTCAGGTACTATTGAACCTGTGGCCACTGTCTTATGAATAATTGTTCTCTTTTCCGGAGTTTCTTTATCATAAGCAACAGACGTTTTTTGAGATTTTATTATCAAAAAGATAAGTGTAGCGGCAAATATAAAAAGAAATATTACAAGAACTGTGATTTTAATAATTTTTTTTATCAATTTGCTTTGCTTTTCCATTTGTTAAATCCTTATTCTATTCATCTCTTAGAGCTTCTATTGGTTTTATTTTTGCTGCTTTATGGGCAGGGAATAGACCCGCGAGGGTACCGGAAATAGCTAAAATAATAGTTGCGAGGATAGCAATTTTAAAATCTATTTCAGGATTAGAAAAATAGCCGTTTTCGATATTAAATGTATTCATAATAATGTTTACAAATTCCAGAATACCCACACCTGCGACGAGTCCAACATAACCGGAAAAAGCTGTAATTATTATTGATTCTTGAACAATTAAACTAATTATTGACCACGGGGTTGCGCCAATAGCTTTTCTGATTCCAATTTCCTTCGTTCGCTCTTTTACAATTATTAACATTATGTTACTTACACCAACGATTCCCGCAATAATTGTTCCGATTCCGACTATCCAGAGAAAAATATTAATTCCCCTAAAAAGTCCTGTAAGGTCATTGAATACTTTTGAGGCATTCCAGGATCCTATTGCTTGTGTATCTTCAGGAGAAACGTTGTGCCGTGCCGAAAGGAATGCCTTTATGTTGCTTTGAACTTGTTTAACTGAGACATTAGTTTTTATTGTCATAGCATACCATCCGACCCTATTTCCATAATTATAGGCTTGCTGCATTGTAGAAAATGGTATATATATTGTTTCCGAATCATCTCTTCCAGATCCGGATATTTCAACATTGAAGATTCCAACTACTTTGTAGAAAATACCTTTTATTCTTATATATTGATTAATTGGATTTTCGTCCGGTTCAAATAAAATATCTTTGATACGAGGCCCTATAACAGCTGTTTTTCGTTTTTGATTAATATCAAGTGCATTTATAAATCTACCTTCTGTAAGATTTATTGATTTAATTTTCCCAAATTCGGGGTTATCCCCGTAAACGGAAAAAGAACCACTTTTTGTTTTTCTGTTTATTGTATAATCTCCCCATAATTGAAGTCTGGGAGCAAGGAATTCAATTTCTTCAAAAGTTGCCAGGAGGGCTTTGGTATCGTCATTTGTAAGCTTTATATGATGTCCTGGTTTTTGGCCTTTATATGGAATAGAGGTTTTATCACCCCAGATATACAGTCTGTTTACAGCTCTGTCTTTAAAAGTATTTAATACACCTATTTCAAGCCCCTTTCCTATTCCCAGTAAGGCTACGAGCATAAAAATTCCCCAAA
>CAZEKV010000088.1:0-9406 GCA_964512945.1 uncultured Spirochaetales bacterium
CGACAACCCATGTCAGGCGGAAAGAAGGCAAACTCCGAAGCGACATAATTAGAAAAAGCGGCATTGCCGATTCTCTGATAGAACAGGCCCCCGAAACAGAAGACCGCTTTATTGTAATACCAAATGTTTTATAACATTTTAGACTATTCATAGTGGACATACAGGATGGAAAAGCAGAATCTGTGGACTGATATTTTCAGCAATCGGGAAACAAAAGAAAAATATAAATCCTTTGTTAATAAGCGTGATAAACAAATATCCTCTCTTCTTGAATTCGATCCTGACAGGACATCGGGAGATTCTGCAAGCGGCGGAATACTTAAAGGAATCCCCTTTGTTGTAAAAGATAATATAGCGGTTAAGTCATTCAGGCTTACCTGCGGTTCCAGAATTCTTGAAAATTTTATTTCTCCCTATACGGCAACAGGGGTTGAAAGGCTTCAAAAAGAGGGAGCAGTAGTTATAGGGAAAGCGAATCTCGACGAGTTCGGTATGGGATCATCCAATGAAAATTCAGCCTTTGGAGAAACAGCAAATCCCTGGGATCTATCGAGGGTTCCTGGGGGATCCAGCGGCGGCTCCGCAGCAGCGGTTGCAGCAGGGATTGCCCCTTTTGCCCTTGGCTCGGATACAGGGGGCTCCGTCAGACAACCCGCCTCTTTCTGCGGGGTTTACGGCCTGAAACCGAGTTACGGGCTTGTCTCAAGATACGGACTCACGGCCTATGCCTCATCTCTTGAGGTGATCGGAGTAGTCTCTGCGGACATCCCCCTTTTGCGAAAGGTTTTCGATACCATGAAAGGCAGAGATCCCATGGATCAGACCTCTATGGATCCTCTTCCCCTTAAGAAAAAAGCAGGATCAATGAAAATAGGTATTTTGAAGGGAAAGTTAGAGCTTAGAGAGGAAGTAAGGAAAAGCTATCTCCAGACAATTGAGGAACTAAAAAACGCAGGCCACGAAGTTATCGACATTGAGCTTACAACCATGAAATACGTGGTTCCGGCCTACTATACAATTGCCGCAGCCGAGGCCAGTGCCAACCTTGCAAGATATAATGGGATAAAATACGGGTACCGTTCCCCGGGATCTGAAAACCACGAACATCTGGTAAAAACCTCAAGACATGAGGGTTTCGGCGATGAAGTAAAACTTAGAATCCTCCTTGGAACCTACGTTCTGCGTTCGGGATTCCAGGATCAATACTACCTCAGGGCTCAAAAAATCAGAACGGCCATAAAAAACGACTTTGACAGAGCCTTCTCCACGGTTGATATAATCATGATGCCCGTTTTTCCCACAACCGCCTTCAAACGCGGAGACGGGGGGCTCGATCAATTTCAGCAAAAACTGGCAGATCGCTTTACATGCTCTGCCAATCTTGCAGGGATACCCGCCCTCGCTTTTCCCGTGGGAATGGAAAACGGACTACCCGTCGGAATGCAGTTCGTAGCTCCATATTCAGGAGAAGAGCTTCTGTTTAAAGCTGCAGAAGACTACGCCAAAATCTTTAAACCGATTCTGCCCGAAGAATCAAAAGGATGGGAGTGAAAAAACAAACAGGAAAATTCGGGCGCCCGACCGGGCTTTCCGCTGCAATTGCCCTATCCGGTATTCTTAATCCGGCTCTGTCACCGCCGCCGGGAATACCGGGGCAATTTCCGCTGCAATCCCTGGCGCCTGTTAAGAAATTACCGGATTTAAAAAACACTAAAACATAAGAAAAGAGAGGAAACATGTATCAATCATTCATAGGTCTTGAAATTCACATACACCTCCTGGCAGACACAAAGGTTTTCTGTGGGTGTAAGGCAGCCTTCGGGGATAAACCCAATACAAACATATGCCCTGTTTGCATGGGCTATCCCGGAGTTCTTCCCGTTTTGAATGAAAAAGCCGTAAGTATGGCCTACATGGTTTGTATGGCTCTCAACTGTAAACTGAACGAAAAAGCGGTTTTTGAAAGGAAAAACTATTACTATCCGGATCTTCCGAAGAACTATCAAATAACCCAGTTTGAATACCCCTCAGGAATTGACGGATACATGGACATAAAAATTGGGGGCGAAAAAAAGCGTATTAGAATACACGATGTTCACCTCGAAGAAGATGCCGGAAAAATGATTCATGGCGGGGGGAAATCACGCATAGATTACAATAGAACAGGAACCCCCCTGCTTGAAATAGTAACGGAACCCGATTTTGAGAAAGGAGAAGAGGCCGAAATTTTTATACAGGACTTCAGAAGGCTGGTCCGCTATCTCGGGGTATGCGACGGAAATATGGAAGAAGGCTCTCTCCGGTGTGATGCGAATGTTTCGGTAAATCTCAGGGGAAAAGGCCTGGGCCGGAAGGCCGAAGTAAAAAACCTCAATTCTTCAAGGTTCGTAAGAAAAGCCCTCGACTATGAAATAATCCGCCAGAAGAAGGTTCTGTCTGCGGGGGAAACCGTCGTTCAGGAAACAAGGCTGTGGAATGAAGCACGCTCTCTTACAGAATCCATGAGATCCAAAGAAGAAGCACACGATTACCGCTATTTCCCCGAACCCGATCTTCCCCCTTTTTATCCAGGCAAAGATTTTCTTGAGTCTGTTAAAGCCCTTCTCGTTGAACTTCCCGCCAGGCGTAAAGAACGCTTTCTCAGGGAATATAACCTGTCCGATGCTCAGGCGGATTTCTTATGCGAAGAAAAAACCACTGCAGATTATTTTGAAGAAACTATCAAAGCAGGAGCTGATCCTGTAAAAGCCGCCCTATGGCTGAGTTCCGATGTTAAGAAGATTCTCAACAGGGAAAAAATTGGACTATCCGGTTCCCCCCTCAGCCCCGGAAGATTGGCGGAGTTAATATCCCTGATCAATGAAAACAGAATAAGCGGGAAAATAGCAAAAGAAGTCCTTGAGATTGTTTTTAAGGAAGATAAAAACCCCGTGGAGATCATAAAAGAATGCGGAATGGAACAGGTAGCGGATAAAGGGGAACTTGAAGCTATTGTAAAAAAAGTTATGGATGACAACCCCCATGTTGTAGAATCAATAAAAAACGGGGCTGAAAAGCAGATAGGTTTTCTAATGGGACAGATAATGAAGGCTACGGGGGGCAAGGCCGATCCGGCTCTTGCTCAAAAGATTATTAGAGAAAAAATTTAACCGATAAATGCCGCAGAATTCCCCAAAATATCGGTGTAATTCGGTATAAAAATCCAAAAAATTGTAACTAATATTCCATTTTCCTTGTTTTTATCTAAAAGAGCGATATACTCGCAAAAAAGGAAATAATATTAAATTGGAGATAAATGTATGAAAAAGAAGCTGATTTTGTTTTCCGCCGTTCTCGTATTACTTATGTTTACTGCGGTCGATATCTTTGCCCAGGCCGGATTTAAGGTGAGGATAAAGTCAAATGTTAATGGAGCGAATGTTTATGTAAATAATTTGATGGTGGGAAAAACACCGGCAACCGTTTATTTGCCCCCGGGTCCCCATCAGATCAGGGTAAGTGCTCCAGGATACAGGGATGCAAACAAGGTAATAAAGGTTTTCAAAAATCTTGTTTTTTTTATGACTCTGGAGGCTATGCAAATCCAGCCCCCGACTCCGGGCAAGTTCAAGCTGCGTCTTAAATCCAATGTCAAAGGGGCACAGGTGTATGTAGACGGACAGTACAGCGGAAAGACCCCGGCTACGATCTATCTAAGGGGGGGGACCTATAATATAAGGGTAACAGCCTATGGATATTCTGATTTTACCAGAACAATAAATATCTCAAATCATGTAACTATGTTTGCCTCGTTGCAGCAAAATGTTTCATATTACTACCTTGATATAAATTCCAATGTCCAGAAAGCACGGGTTTTTATCAATGGTGTCGAGAGGGGCAGAACCCCCCTGTGCATAAAATTACGGGATGGAAATTACAGCATAAGGGTTGTTAAGAACGGCTATAAGGATTTTAACGCGAATGTTTTTATGAATGGGAATAAGGATATTTTTGCCAAATTAAAGCACTTCCGGGCAAGAATCTCCATAGTTATTCCTCCCGAAATTACCAATGGTTCATTAAATCAGATCCTTGTATTTGTTGACGGAAAAAGAAGAAAGAAATTCAATTTTAGCGTTTCGCCGGGCGAGCATAGAATAAGAATAGTTTCAGGGGGGTTTGCCGTTGAGACAGTAGAGTATTTTGAAGCAAACCGCCATTATCAAATAACACCCAATCTATATCTAGAGGTAAATTAAAATAAATTAGGAGGAAAGAAATATGAAAAGAAGTTATTTAATCTGCGTAATGGCAGCTGTAATCGTTGTTTTTGTTTTTTCGGCCTGTGGTGATCCCTCAGACCTGCTGGCAGCCCCCGACAATGCAACCATCTATTACCAGGGCGCTGCTTCGTCTTTGTATCAAGCCCATGTGGGGCAGCTTACCATTCAAAATGATATTGGAAGTAATATTATTTATGTTTATGGTTATGACAACGGCGTAAGAATCGGATCCGACCTGCTCGGTAGTTACGATGTAATAGGGGGAGGCAGAAAAAATACCATAAGGGGTGTTCCCCATGGGGCCAAAGACATTTACCTTAATTTCTCGGATGAAACCGCTGATGCAATATACACCCCCGCAGGCGGCTTTCATTTTGAAAATACCGATTACACCATAACTGTTGAACTGGATCCGGGGCAGGTTACATCACCTTCGGTTTTGCCCTCTCCCGGCAGTGCCTCTGTTACTGTCATAAAACACGGCAATAAGAAGGTTACCATTACAGCAGTTCCTGCAGAATAAGAAAGATCCATTCCCCGGCCCCTCCGGCCGGGGCTAATCCTGTATAAAAACCCTATTTTCTGGCTCGCCTGCTCAGGGTCGACTGGGAAACCCCCAGCATCTGGGCGGCTATTGTCTGGTTGTTATCCGCCTTTTTCATGGCTTCGCCTATAAAAAAGTCTTCAACCTCTTTTAGTGTGGGGAAGTCCCCGTAGTAGCTTATTCTCTCGCCGGGATTTTCCCCCATTTTGCTTTTTTTTGTTCTATGCTTATCAAAATAGTCTCTAAAATACTTCAGCGATAGTATTCCGCTCTTATGGAGGGTTATGGCATCAAAAATAATTGTCTGGAGTTCCCGAATATTACCCGGGAAATTGTATGTTTTTAGCAGGGCGGTTAATTCGCCCGGGACAGCAGGTTCTTTTTTCTTAAGGAGGAGACAGGCTTCTTTGATAAAATGATCCACCAGAAAGGGGATATCTTCCAGCCTGTCCCTCAGGGGGGGAAGCTGAATATGGTGGGATATTAATCTGTAAAAAAGGTCTTTCCGAAATTTGTTTGTTTCCTGTTTTTCTTTTAGATTAACATTTGTTGCGGTTATTATTCTTGTTGTCGATTTCTTTTTCACATCGGATCCAATTGGGTAGTACTCTTCTTCCTGCAAAAGCCTCAAGAGTTTGATCTGTGAACCCTCTGCAAGATCTCCGATTTCATCGAGAAACAGGGTTCCCCCGGCGGCTTTTTCGACAAGTCCCTTTCTGTTGCTGTCGGCTCCTGTATACGCCCCCTTTTTATGTCCAAACAGGGTGTCGGAGAAAACCGCATCGGGAAGCCCCGCAACGTTTACCGGGACAAAGAGCCCCTCTACAAGACTCAGCCTATGAATAACCTCGGCGATTAATTCTTTTCCGGCTCCGCTTTCTCCTGTTATTAGAACGGGTCTTGGGCTTTCGGCGATGGATTCTATATAGCGGAAGACAGAGTGCATCGCCTCGCTGTTTGTTATAATCCGGCTGAATTCCTCAGGGTGTTTAAGGGCCTTAGGAGACAGCTGGCTTCTCAGGGTATCAACTTCTTTGTGGAGTTCATGGATCTTTATAGCGTTTTTTACTCCAATAACAAGATGATCATGGGAAACAGGCTTCACCATATAATCATGTACACCAAGTTTCATGCATTCAACAGCGGTATAAACACTCTCGGAGCTGGTTATTATTATTACCGGAACCTCGGGTGTTTTTTCTTTTATAAGTTTCAGGAGATCTTCTCCTGAGTAATGGGGCATGTATAGATCGAGCAGGATTACGGAAAATGATTTTTCATCAAGCAGCTTTATTACTTTCCTGCTGTCCTGACAGAGTATATAATTGTTGAATCCCTTTTCATCCAGAATAGTGCTGTAATATGTCAGGGCTATTTCGTCATCATCAATAATCAGTATAGGCAGACTGGGTTTATTCATTATTCTCCCGCATAGCTGTTTTTACTACAAGAATCGGCAAAAAAAGGATAGGATTAAACCAATCCCGCACCCCCTCCGCCATAAGTATAGTGAATTTATACTATTTCAGGGCAAAATTGTTGAAAAAGTTATGACATTTCCCTGTATTCTTCCATCTTCTTCTTTATTCGTTTTACCGATATTTTTTGTTTCATTTTTAATTCAGGGGCAAAGACGGAAATTTTTAGATCCTCAATAAGCCAGTAAATTTTTCTCAGCATTAATCTCTTTTCCACGGAAGCGTTATCCCTTAGTCTGTTTTGTTCCATGACAAGTGATTTTTCCAGATCAATAATCTCGATTTCTTTTTCCCGGTCTTTATTTATATTGAGGATTCCCCTTTCGCTGCGTATTGCTATTCCCCTCACATACAGGTTGAGATTTGAGAGTTCTTCCATGGTGTGTATCAGGATGAAATCGGGAGGAAGGAGTTTCCATATATGTGATTCTAATTCCAGCAAATACTTTTTTTCCGGCAAGGAGTTATTTTTATCAATCAGATATGATAATTTATTCTGTGAATGGCTGCAGGTGTTTAGAAGTTCTAACAGGAGATCGTATAATTCACTGTATTTATCATATAAAATAGAAGCGGTTTCGGATTCAAGAGCCCTGTATTCCTCGATACTGCGGATATTTTTCATAAATAAATCTTTTTTTATTCTAAGGGATAATTTTTCTTCCAGTCCGGCTTTCCCGTCAAAGTAAAAGCATATTGTACTGAGGGAATCAGGAATCCTGAATTCATTTTCAAGCAGTTTAAGCTGTTTCCAGAGGGAATTTGAAAGCATACAGGATATACTTTCTTTATTATGCCTGACAGAGTCCTTATAATCCCTGAATAATCTTAGCGATACTATGGTATCGCTCCCGGAAGTTTCAATCTTCAATCCAGGATATGCTGTAAAAGAATACCCCTTTGACCCGTTTATAGTAAGCGATGGGGGTATTTCTTTAAGTTCGGTCAGGGATGTGTTTCTTTTTTCAAATTTTGCGGCGGCATCAGAAAAAATACTGTTTTCCTTTTTTATAGTTTGTTCGGTAAATAGTATCGAAGGATCCCTTCCTGATCGAATTTCCTTCCCGTTTGAATCAACAATCAATAAGCGGACTCTGAGATAATCGGGAATTCCGGCCTCGGAAAAGAGTTCTGCAGGAATGTGTATGTTAAGACGGGTCTCCAGTACAAGGCATAAATTTTTTATAAGAAACAGGCAGTCTTCAGGGAGATAGTTTAATATTGTTTCTACAGTCTCTGCTACAGGGACAAATTCTCTTCTGTATTTCCCGGGGAGGGCTTTAAGTAAAACAGTTATTTTTTCTTTCAAAAGCCCCGGGATTATCCAGTCAAAGGGATTATCTCTGATTATATGAACAGCGTTTTCGGGAATTACAATTGTTACACCATCCGCCTCCTCTCCGGGGCAAAAATCATATGTTAGTTTAAAACGAGAATTATTTATATTAATGGTATCGGGAAAATCACTAACAATGTATTCATCCGGAAAGGTGATAAACAAATCCTTTTCTTTTAGCAGGAGAAAATCATCCCCTTTTTTTTCTTTAATATATTCTTTAAGAATTTTCAGGTTGTAAATATTTTTGAGCCTGGGATTGTAAAAATTAAACAACCCGTTTTTATCAAGTATAAAGCGTTTTCTTGTTTTATTTTCAATCCTGTAAGCTTCCGAGAGTTTCACCGTGTTATGTGTATGGAATGGGAAATCTCTATCCATTTGAAGGAGCCTGCCTTCATTTTGTTTCAGGCCGTCTTTTTCCAGGGCAATGCGTGTAAACGTATCCTCTACAAGGGCTTCTTTTATAAATATCCTTCCCGCTTCTTCGGGTTTAACGGGGCCGTATGGGACAAGCCTTTGTTTTAGTATTATCAATCCGTACAGGGACACTTGTTCAAAAGCTGCAACTTCGAGGCTTTTTTTCCTCCAGTGGGGATCAAGATAAACGGATTTGCAAAGGTGTTTGCCTATTTCTTCTATCCATCCGGGATCTATATTGGCGGCTCTCCTCGCAAATAGTTTTGTGGTTTTTATCATCCCCGATGAGACTATCCATTCCCCTGAATTATTAAATAAGCAGGAGCCGGGGAAAAGAACCACTTCACGGTTTTTTGTCGAGCTAAAAGTATTTCCCCGTTTTTTCCGGGCGATATTTGAAAGAAATCCCGAAAGGATTGAGCGGTGAATCGCTGTATATTCGGGGCTGAATCCGGATTTTGTCTTTTTCTTGCTTCTATTTGCAGATTTGTTTTTAGAAGAAATATTATTCTCTTTAAGGATATCTAAAAGCTGAGAATATATATCTCTCCACTCCCGGATTTTTCTGTATGACAGAAAATTTTCTTTGCAGTATTTTCTCATCCTGCTTATTTTTTTCGTTTTATTCCACTCTTTTAAATAAGCATTCCAGATGTTAAGGAGGGTCATGAAATCCGAGGATCTGTCGAGGAATTTTCTATGTGCCCTATCAGCTTCCTTTTCTTTATCGAAGGGGCGGTCAAAAGGGGACTGGACAACCAGGGCGGAGACAATGATCAATATCTCGCTGATACAATCTTCGTTACAGGCCTCGATGAGGATTCTTGAAAGCCCGGGGAAAACAGGCAAACGTGCCATCAATTTCCCGGTTGGAGTAAGAGCATACTTATCCTTCTTTTTCTCGCAAACAGCATTTAATTCAATTAGAGTGTCAAATCCGTCTTTTATGCTTTTTCCCGCAGGTTTATCAATAAAAGGGAAATTGTATATATCCTCAATTTTCAAAGAAAGCATTCGTAAAATAATATCGCTTAAGTTTGTTCTTAATACTTCGGGGGGAGTAAAAAGCTCCCTCGCGTTATAATCCTTTTCGCTGTACAATCTGATACAGACCCCGTTTTCTACACGCCCGCAGCGCCCTTTTCTTTGATCGGCACTGCTTCTGGAAATGGGGATTACAGGGAGAGAGGCCGTTTTTGTCGCAGGGGAATATTGTGCAATTCTGGCAAGACCCGTATCTATGACATACTTTATGTTGGGTATTGTTAAAGAGGTTTCAGCTATATTTGTTGAAATTATTATTTTTCTTTTATTAGAAGGCTGAAAAACCTTTTTTTGTTGTGATGCAGGTAATCTTGAGAACAGG
>CAZEKV010000089.1:0-9176 GCA_964512945.1 uncultured Spirochaetales bacterium
TCCTTGCAATCCTCACAAGCATCTTGATGATATTAAATTCAGCCAAATTGAGCAACTGTAACCGGAGAATAAAGATTATGTCAAGCGTATGACTACTGAAGTAGCTATTCCCATTTAAAAACTCAAATCGCTAATAGTTTTAAAACTATTAGCGATATCTTCTTGTTAATTAGTTTTTCAAGGTATCCCGGGAGGGGCTATTTCACGAGCTCATCGATCATTGAAATCTTTTCCTCCAGCAGGCCTCGAAGCTCGCGATTCTGGTTTTCCAGATCAATTCTGCTATACTCACCCTGGATAAGACTTTCATAAAGCTTATCAACCTTAGCAATAATTTTCCCGATCTTCTTCCTGAGGCTGCTGTCAGCTTCCTCCTTCATCCGGTGCAAACCCGCCAGTCTACCCGCTCTTTCCCGTTCCAGAAAGAGTATCTCTATATCCTGGATTGATATCTGAGCCTGATTAAGCATCTCCCATGACTCTTCAATGTTACTCTTTTCGAGGGCATTGATTCCTTTTTCACAGAAATCCACCGCTTCACCGGCTTTCCGAATAATCTCTTCGGTCATAACTACCTCTTCCTCGGTAACCTCATTGTAATCAATCCCTTCCCCGGCAAGTTCGTTTATATTCTCAGCATCCTGCGTCAGGCGTTCGAATTCAAGACGAAGGTGCTCAAACTCAGCTTCATAAATATTCATTGCCTCCGATGGGGGTTCGTCAGAAAAAACAGGAAAGACCAGGATTATCAAAAAAAACACAAATATACGCATAAACATCATTTTATCCTCCAAAAAAATACTATCTATGAAAATCTTATGGTAAGGTCCCTGCAAAGTCAAGAAATTACGCCAATTTACAAAAATACAGTTAGAGATAAAAAACGGAGAGTAATCAATGCCAGATTGCATAATAAAAGGGGACAGTTTGAAAGAGTCTTGACAGGCCAGGGCGGGGAGTTGACATTACAAATTAGTAAATGTATCATACATAGAATTTCTGCCCCGGTAGCTCAGCAGGATAGAGCGGCTGCCTCCTAAGCAGCAGGTCATGCGTTCGAATCGCGTTCGGGGTAAAAAAATCTGTTAAAAAACGGGTTTCTTTACCTCTGGATAATGTACGGAGGCGGCATAGTTCATTCGAAGAAAAGAACAGCCCATCTCCCGGTTAGCATTCATAATGTCATTTCCATATATTTTCAGAAATTTTTTCTACACTGTTTTTATAATTCTTATCATAGGGTTTGATTATGTCCGGTTTTGACATCCCGGATTTACCTGTTTCCCCGGGATGCCGTAATTTTCAGATCAGGAATTACCGCCCGGGGGCTGTTCTATCTTGACATTTATTTTGGATTACAGCTATGTTTACCAGGTATGAAACTAAAGAAAATCCTTACCGCCGATGTTATTACCCTCGATCTTCAGGGAAAAACCAAAATGGAAATACTGGAGAATTTACTGGATATCCTGGTAAAAACGGGAAAGGTTAAAGACAGGGCTGCTGCCCTTGAGTCTGTTCTTGAGCGTGAGAATAAAATGTCAACGGGGATTCAGCATGGGATTGCGATCCCCCATGGAAAAACCGATGCCGTAAATGAGCTTATCGCCTGTCTTGGAATAAAAAAAGAGGGTGTTGATTTTAATGCTCTTGATAAGAAACCCTGCTGCATCTTTTTTATGACCCTGTCCCCTGTTAATAAATCGGGACCCCATATACAGTTTCTTGCGGAAATTTCCCAGCTTTTAAAAAACAAGAATACCCGTGATGCTATTGTTAATGCTGAAACAAAGGAAAATATCACTGAAATAATATCCAGCAGTAGTTAGACCATACTCAAAGAGCGGAAAAAGTTACGGAGACGGTTTCCCGAATGGATTTAGAATGAAAAAGAAAATACGTAATGTACTGCTTGTCTGCCTCCTCGCATTTCCCTTATTTGCTTCCGGCTCCGAAGTTGAATCGGGTACCGGATATGACATGACCCATCTTATGACCATCCTCGTCCTGCAGCTGGCTGTTATTGTCATTATGGCCAGGTTTCTTGGTTTTATTTTTAACAGGTTTCTCAAAATGCCTCAGGTTCTGGGCTGGCTTTCTGCGGGAATTTTTTTTGGACCCCACGCCCTTGGAAGTATTATTCTGCCCCTCATCGATGGTCCGATTTTTCCGCTGCCGGTTGGGTCAACCCTCCCCGTCAGCCCTGAATTATATGCTTTTGGAGTCGTAGCATCGATTATACTGTTATTCTTTGCAGGATTGGAAACGGATCTCCCAACCTTTATAAAATTCTCAGGTGTGGGTTCAGCCGTCGGACTTGGGGGTGTCGTCTTATCCTTTATCATGGGGGATATGACTGCTGTACTATTCTTTCCGGGAATTGATTCTTTTATGGATACACAGGCTCTGTTTCTTGGAACCCTCTCAACGGCGACCTCTGTAGGAATAACAGCAAAAATTCTCTCGGAAAAACGTAAGATGTCTTCCCCGGAGGGTGTGACAATACTGGCGGGAGCGGTTCTTGATGATGTCCTCGGGATAATTATCCTCGCTGTTGTTGTTGGTATATCAAAGGTAAGAATGAGCGGGGGCTCTGTTGAATGGGGTCATATCGGAATTATAGCAGCCAAAGCCCTTGGCTTCTGGGTGACAAGTACGATTCTCGGGATCCTTCTGGCTCCGAAATTAACAAAAAGTCTCAAATGGTTTCAATCCATGGAGGTCATTGCGGGTATTGCCCTCGGTCTTGCCCTTCTGTTTGCGGGTCTTTCGGAAATGGCCGGGTTGGCGATGATTATCGGAGCATACGTCCTGGGGCTTTCCTTATCTCAGACCGACATGGCTCAGGATCTTATGAGGAATCTTCAGGGAGCGTACAGGTTCCTTGTTCCAATTTTTTTTGGAATTATGGGAATGATGGTGGATTTCTCCGTAATGAAGGGGCATATCCTGATATTCGGTTTGATATACTCGGGAACGGCAATGTTAAGCAAAATAATAGGATGCGGACTTCCTGCTTTTATGACGAAATTTAATCTCCATGGATCGCTGAGAATCGGCAGCGGCATGCTCCCCCGGGGAGAAGTTACCCTTATTGTTGCCGGAATAGGCCTTACGTCCGGAGCAATTGGAACGGATATTTTCAGTGTAGCCATTATAACGATGTTTGTTGCCAGTATTGCAGCTCCCCCTATTCTGGTAAAAGTTTTTGACGGGGGATCGGGACTGCGCTCGGATATTGATGTAAAGAAAAAATATCCTGAATTTACGCCGATTAAGCTTGAATTCCCCTCAAAAAGAATGGCTGATTTTATAAGAGAAGAAATAGTGGCCGCATTCAAAAATGAGGAGTTTTTTACCCACAGGGTGGATTTTACACGCCATATTTATCATGTAAGGAAAGACCAGATATTGATCACCCTTTTTCAGGAAGGTAATAAGATCGAGTTAAACACCTCTTCCCGGGATGAGCCTTTTGTACGCCTTCTTGTCTCGGAATCACTACTTGTCCTTAAGGATCTTCTTTCAGGAAGCGGGAGCATGCAAAGCCCCGACTCCATGGGAGCGGATCTTCTTGGGGGATTATTTGAGGATGAGTCCTGACGGGTTGAGTCTAGAAATCCGCATTATGTACGCTTCGCGGAAATGGGATTACATCTCTTATATTTTTCATCCCCGTAACAAATTGTATCAAACGCTCGAACCCCAGGCCAAACCCTGAGTGGGGAACCGTCCCGTAGCGTCGTAGATCAAGGTACCACCAGTAATCTTCGATATTCAGATTCTGCTCTTTTATTCTTGTTTCAAGGATTTTTAAATCGGATTCCCTTTCGCTTCCCCCAATTATCTCGCCCAGCCTTGGAACCAGAATATCCATAGCTCTTACGGTTTTTCCGTCGTCGTTGTTTTTCATGTAGAAGGCCTTTATCCGTTTTGGATAGTCGGTGACGATAACAGGATTATTATACACCTCTTCTGTCAAATATTTTTCATGTTCGGACTGGAGATCTTCCCCCCATTTTACCTTGTATTCGAAATTTACATCTGCTTTTTCAAGATGCTCAACCGCCTCCGAATAGGTTATTCGGTGGAAATCGGCGGTGACTATTTTTTGTAAGTTATCAATTAATCCGGGTTCAATCCTTTCATTAAAAAAATTCATATCTTCTTCGCAATTCTCAAGTACCCATTTTAGAATGTACTTTAGAAATTCCTCTGATAGATCCATGTTTCCGCTTATATCGCAAAATGCCATTTCCGGCTCTATCATCCAGAATTCTGCAAGATGGCGGCTGGTATTGGAATTTTCAGCCCTGAAAGTCGGACCGAAGGTGTATACATTTGAAAGGGCACAGGCATATATCTCGGCCTCCAGCTGTCCGCTTACGGTAAGGGAGGTTTGTTTTCCAAAGAAATCTTTACTAAAATCAACATTCCCATTGTCAAGGGGAATCCTGTCCAGGGGGAGGGTCGTTACCTGAAACATTTCTCCGGCTCCCTCGCAGTCGCTCCCCGTTATTATGGGAGTGTGGAGATAGAGAAACCCCCTGTCATAGAAGAATTTATGGATTGCATAACTCATCGAATTCCTCACCCTGGCGATGGCTCCAAAGGTATTTGTCCGGGGTCTTAGATGGGCAATTTCTCTGAGGTATTCAAAGGAGTGGCGTTTTTTCTGCATGGGGTAGGTTTCCGGAGGCGAGGTCCCTATCACCAGAATATTTTCCGCATGAATTTCAACGCTCTGGTTTTTTCCCTGTGAGGGTACAAGTTTTCCCGAAACAATAACACTTCCCCCCGTCTCAAGCCTATCAATCAGATCAATTAGTTCATCTTTTTCCTTGTCGATTATCACCTGGATACTGGAAAGACAGGATCCGTCATTCACCTCAAAAAAGCAAATATTCTTTGAATTCCTCATTGTCCTTATCCAGCCCCGTATTTCTACTTTCTGATTTTTCGGTACAGACTTCAATATTTCCTTTATTCTGAGGCTATTCATATTCGATCCCCTTATAAATTTGGTTTTTCTACCCATTATCCGCAATTAGCATGATTTTCACCATACTATCAATCATTGGCTGATTTTTCTACATCTTTTTATTTTATTGATAAGAATTCTTTTGAGGTCAATTAGAGGAACTAATTTATTACACATAAGGGGAACAATCCCCTGTATATCATGGAATTTAGACAGGATGCAGGTATTTAATTCCCTTTTTCCTTCCATAGTTTTATCAGATTCAGTACTACAAAAGAGGATTTCACCATTGCAGAGAGGGGAATCCATTCCTTAAGGCTGTGAAAATTTGAGCCCCCGGTAAAAACATTCGGAGCCGGTATACCGTTTTCGCTCAGTCTGGCTCCATCGGTACCCCCTCTTATAATTTTTACCCGTGGTTTTACCCCGGCCTCTCTCACGGCCTTTTCCAGTAAATCCATTACATCCGGATTTTTCTTCAGGGAATCCCGCATATTGGAATACATTTTTTTTACCTGGATCTCAACTTTTCCCCCGGGGAATATCTTTTCAATTGATCCTGCCATGGATTTTAACACTTCTATACGTCTATTAATCCCCTCCATCTCAAAATCCCGTAGAAAAATACTCAATTCGGCTTTCCCGACATCAGCCCTGGCCTCAATGGGAAAATAGAAACCAAATCTATTATCAGTCGCCTCGGGGGATTCGCTTCCGGGAAGCATATTAACAAAAGAAGACATCATAACAACGGCATTTGTAAATTTCCCCCTGGCATATCCCGGATGTATGGTATTCCCCAGAAAAGAAATACTAACGGAATATCCATTGAAACATTCCGCCTCTATAGTCCCCTCTAAATCTCCATCTATGGTGTAACATAATTTTGATTTAAGCCTATCATAGGGGAATAAATCCATTCCAAAACCGGTTTCTTCATCCGGGGTAAAAATCAGTTCAATATCTCCATGTTCGAATTCAGGATTTTTCACAAGGAATTCAACTGCTGTCATAATTTCAGCAATTCCCGCCTTGTTATCCGCACCGAGAAGGGTCGTACCATCTGAGGTAATAACGGTATCCCCCGCGTAGTTTCCCAATTCACTTTCCTTTTCCGGATCGAGAAACAGATCATCCTTCAGCCTGATTATTCCGCCGTTGTAATTCCTGTGGACAATGGGTTTAACGCCGCTGCCTGGCACATCGGACGATGTGTCGACATGAGCCATAAAGCCTACGGAGGGAATACCCTTCCCGGCATTTGAGGAAATTCCTGCTATTAAAAAACCATTTTTATCCAGAGACACATCATCAATGCCAAGATCCTTTAATTCAGCAGCAATAAGATTAAGAAGATCCCATTGTCCCGGGGTTGTCGGTCTTTTCCGGGAATGCCCATCCGAGGCTGTATCTATCCTGACATATTCTAAAAAACGCTCTAGAATTCTGTCGGAAAACCATTCCTCATTCATCTTCTGTTCCTGCTGTGGAACAGATATACAGCTCCTCCAGCTGCTTTTTTTCTACAACTCCCGGGGCATCAGTCATAAGACATGCCGCCTTTTGAGTCTTTGGAAAGGCAATTACATCCCTCAGAGATTCAGTTTTCAGCAGCATCATTATCAACCTGTCAAATCCAAGAGCAAGACCCCCGTGGGGAGGGGCTCCATACTGGAGGGCATCCAGGAGGAAACCGAATTTTTCCCTTGCCTCCTCTTCTTCTATCCCGAGAATCCTGAAAACTTTTTTCTGTACCTCCGAATCATGGATCCTTATGCTTCCTCCTCCCAGTTCAACCCCGTTCATAACGATATCGTAGGCATCGGCATAAACCCCGTATGGATCTGTTTCGAGCTTATCTACGTCCTCCGGCTTTGGGGCAGTAAAGGGATGATGGAGGGGCGTAGGATTCCCTTCCTGATCTTTTTTAAAGAGAGGCCAATCCACTATCCAGGAGAGGTTGAACTCATCTGTATTTATCAAATTCAGCTTCTTACCAAAAAACAACCTGAGCTCTGAAAGACTCTGACAGACAATCTCTTCTGCATCTGCAATAAATACCAGGACATCTCCTGTCTCAGCATCCATTCTGCTGTAAAGAGTTCTGGATTCCTCTTCGCTGAAAAACTTTACAATGGGAGATTGAGGCCCCTCTTCTGTCATTCTAATCCATGCAGCACCCTTTGCCTTGAATTGTTTTACAAAGGGTGTCATATCATCAAGATCTTTGCGGGTCAACTTCTCACTCTGAGCCTTTAGATTTATAGCCCTTACATGTCCCCCTGAAGAAATTACATTCCTGAAAACCCCAAACTCCGAATCCCCGAAAATATCACTTAAGTCGACTATCTTCACATCAAACCGCAAATCAGGGGAGTCGCAGCCGTAATTCTTCATGGCATCATCGTACGTCATCCTCGGAAAGGGAAGGGAAAGCTCTATATCAAAAATCTCTTTAAAAAGCCTTTTGAAAAAGTTTTCCATCACTTCAATAACATCTTCTTGATCAGCAAAAGCCATTTCCAGATCCACCTGGGTAAATTCAGGCTGTCTGTCTGCCCTTAAATCCTCATCCCTGAAACATCTTGCAATCTGAAAATATCTATCAAAACCGGCAATCATCAGAGCCTGCTTGAAAAGTTGGGGGCTCTGGGGAAGGGCATAGAATTTCCCAGGATTAACCCTTCCGGGGATAAGAAAATCTCTTGCACCTTCGGGAGTAGCCTTCGTAAGCATCGGTGTTTCAATCTCTATAAAATTGTTATTAACAAAATAATCCCGGACAATTGCAGCCACCCTGCTGCGAAATATTAATTTTTTCTGATTTTCGATGTTCCTCAAATCAAGATATCTGTAAATCAATCGAGTCTCTGACTTTACATCTCCCGTACGCTGTATATCAAAAGGGGGTGTCCTGGATTTATTTAAGAGTTCAAAATCTTTCACATACACCTCTATTTCCCCGGTATCAATATTGTTATTTGCCATTCCCCGGGGCCTCTGACGCACCTCACCCTTTACAGATATAACAAATTGACTCCTTAGAGTATTCGCTACCTTATGATGTTCACCGGAAATTTCAGGATCAAAAACAATCTGGGTTTTCCCCCATCTATCATACAAATCTATAAAAGCAACGCCTCCATGATCCCTGTAATTATCAACCCAGCCGCTTAATACAACTCTGCTCCCCTCATCGTTCTTTCTCAATTCACCGCAATTATGTGTTCGTTTTAGTCTCATAGTGTTTTTCCAGTTCTTTCCTTTTATTTTTGCGTATAATTACCCATATCTTCAAATTAATCAAGAATTCGATATAGAATCCACACCGCCAGGTTTTTAGCCCCCACACTGCAGAGAACAGGAAATGTTAAGCGAACCGCATATCATTCTTTTCCAATATATTTAAAAATAATTTCCATGTACTTTTGTCCCCTGAGGGGCTTTATAAAAACTTCATTAAATCCTGCATCACGTAAATTGGCAATTTCATCATCATCACTCGTAATAGCTATCAAGGGTATATCTTTTGAAATTTTACGAATTTTCCTGGCCACCTGATCCCCGTTCAGACCGGGCATATACTGATCCAGGATTATCAAATCGTATTTTTTCTTTTGAAAACGATCAAAGGCTTCCAATCCATCATTAGCAAGATCACAGTTTATTCCATTGTTATGCAGGCGAATCTCAAGAAGCTTCCTGTTCGTAAACTCATCTTCGGCATATAGAACACATTTCGGATTCAATTTATCTCCCCCCATCTTTTAGGTTTTTCAAATTGCCAATATCTTCAATTAAAAGTATCACTTCCTGTTTTATCTCTTTAAAAAAGCGGGAAATATTTCGAAAATCCCTCTTTTTCGACATATTTTCCAGTACAAGAGCCTTTTTTAGCAGGTTTTCGGCTCTGATATTCATTGCTCCGCCCTTAATAGAATGGATTATGCGATGGATTTCCCGGGATTCGCTATTCTTTATAGCTTTTTTCAGGGCAAGTAATTGGTTATTCAAATGGCTTCCATAATCAAGTAAGATCTTAATTGTAGTTTCCCTGTCGCCGACTCAACGAGAACCGGCTCGAAGGAATATTAAGACGATAATGATTTCCGCTTTTTTCAGGTTTTTAAAATAACGGGCACCCTCCTGAATTGAGGTTACTCCATAAAGCGGCATTAATCCAGATTAAAATAAA
>CAZEKV010000090.1:0-9024 GCA_964512945.1 uncultured Spirochaetales bacterium
AATAGACAATGTGCATACTTTTGCTGTAGATAGGTGCTGCTGGATTGAAAAAATGGGAAAAATATCCTATTATACTCCGGGGGTAATTGATTTGACTCTTGAGTTGCCCTACAATCTACGTCAGGATAGTTTGAATTGAATTTGATTATTAATAAAACCGGAAATATAGTCGCCTCCATAGGACGCTCGTTTATAAAAAAGTTGGAAAACCTCTTTTATGCCGCAGGATTTTTTTGTCTTCTTATAAAAGAAACTTTTTTGATCATAGGGAAAAAACAGCTAACCGGAAGGCTTTTTACGTTACAAATTCTATTCACGGGAATAGATGCCCTGGGTATTGTTGCCGTCCTTTCCCTGTCTCTCGGGGCTGCTATTATTGTACAGGGGCTGGCACTCCTTCCCATGTTCGGACAGGGAAGCCTGATTTATTCCATCCTTATAACCGTAATTACAAAGGAGCTTGGACCAATACTTGTTGCCTTTATAATAATAGCGAGATCTTCAACAGCAATAGCGACCGAACTTGGGAACATGGTGGTCTCTCACGAAATTGAGGCCTACATCTCCACAGGGATCAATCCCGTTTCGTACCTCGTTGTACCGCGTTTTCTCGGGGTAACGATTTCTCTTGTAATACTCAACATATGGTTCAATATCTTCGGGCTCTTCGGCTCTTATTTTGTTACACAACTTTTCAGCCCGATACCCCTCGATGATTTTTTTCATAATTTATTCATAATTTTAAAACCCGGAGATATTTTTTCTTCATTGATCAAATGCCTTGTCTTTGGAATAATAATTTCTTCCGTTGCGACATACAACGGCTTCAGGGTAGAGAGATCTCCTACGGAAATTCCCGGGGTTGTAATAAAATCTGTTGAACAGGGATTTTTACTCTGCATAATTGCTAATGTAATTATCACACTTATGTATTACACATGATAAAAGAAGGAATTGAATTAGAAAATATCAGAATTATACGCAGCTCCCTTCTTCTACTTGATGGGATTTCTATTTCTTTCCCTTCAAAAAAAACATCGGTAGTTATGGGGCCTTCAGGATGCGGAAAAAGTATTTTTCTGAAAACTGCTGCAGGTCTTACCGTCCCTGAATCAGGAGGTCTGTATCTTAACGGAAAAAATTTCCATAAGCTAAGCAGAAAAAATAAGTTGAAATTCCGAAAATCCAACGGTTTTGTTTTCCAGGATTCGGCTCTGTGGGCAAATATGACGGTCTTTCAAAATATCAGTCTTCCCCTGTTGTACCATTTTGACCATCTTTCGAAAAGCGAAATAGCCCGCAGAATCAATATTTTTACGGCGAAACTCGGCTATAATAACACTACTGACATACGCCCTGCAAACCTTTCCGTTGGGGAAAAGAAACTGGTTTCAGTATTACGTGCTCTTATTATTGATCCTGAATATATTTTTATGGATTGCCCCACAATGTCTGTCGACAGAAATACAGCCGTGCGGCTTCTTGATATAATAAAGGAACTAAAAAGCAAAAAGCGTACAATTATTATAGCAACAAACGATCCCGGTTTGGCCTCTCTCCTCGCAGATTACTTGATCATTCTAAAAGAAGGGAAACTCCTTGAAGCCGGTGATTTTGCAAATGTCATCAAAAGTAAAAACAACGAGGTGAAAGAAATTCTTTCATCCGTCCTTAATAATGCTTCATCTTTTGATAGTGATCTTCTAAATCTTCTGTCAAATACCTGATCCCATGCCTGCTGGATACTATCAGAATTTTATAATCAAAAAATCAGGATTTCCAGATACAAAGTAATGGCTTATGTATGGGAAAACCCGAAACTACAACCAATTCAACCGCTCTTCTGGAGGGGGAAAGTGAATCCCACTTTAAAAATGTCTTAATTGACATGATATTTATATTTGACTAGACTGAGACTATGAAATTCAAGATTCGTTTTGCCGAACAGCTGGTCGGCCTTTTTGTAATTATAGCTGTTTTGTTCGTCACTTTTTTGATTATCCTTATGGGAATCAACCAAAAGTGGTTTGAAAAAAAGTATTATTTTAGAAGCCGTTTTTCTTCGGGTTATAACATAAAAATAGGAACTCCAATCACACTGAAGGGATTTACAATAGGAAAAGTAACCAGAACCGGATTAAACAATGACAATGAGGTCGATATAGTCTTCTATATTTTCCATAAACATTTCAAGCGAATAAAAAAGTATTCCATTATTGAACAGATATCCAACCCCCTTGGGGGCGGAGGACTTGTTTTTCATCCCGGGAATTCCGGAGAACCCCTGCTGAGCATCGAAGCCTACGAAAGAGAGTATGTTGATAATAAGAAAAGGCCTTTTATCCCCTCAATGGATATTGTAGAGGGGCGACAGCTAATAGAAAAGGGGCTCGTCATAATTCCGACTCGCGATGATACGATCAATAGACTGATAAGCGATGTTGACAAAACATTAAACGATCTTGATACCGCTATTTTATCAATCAACACAATCCTGAAGGGCGATGATGAGAACAAAATAGTTCCAACTATTAACCGGATTCTGCAGGATATCGAGACTGTAACCTCAGAATTCAAAAACGGGGAGGGTCTCCTTAAGACACTCGTCGGATCAAAGGGATCTCTATCCAGGATCCTCGACGATGATTATGTTCTTTTTAACAAAATAAATAAGTCCCTTTCCGACTTCAGCGACTCAGTGAACAATCTAAGAAATATCACGGAATATGTATATGATATAACACCTGAAATAAGCAATTTTATCGATCAGGGTAATGATGTACTTGAGGGACTAAAAAACAATCCCCTTTTAAAAGGGGGAATAACGCAGGAACGAGAGCAGCAAACCACGTTCGAAAGTATCAGGGATGAGGATTTTTAATGAAAAATATTTTTCTTTTTGCCGCTGCATTATTTTTAGTCAGCGGGTGTTCTTCCCTTCCCGAGGATGAGGAAGGTTCTGTCAAAACCAGAAACAAGTCAGCGGAATTTACAAAATCCGGGAATTTATTTTATGAGAGGGGGCAGTATGACAAAGCAGTTCATTTTTTTAATCTTGCCCTGAATGAAAACATATCTATCGATAATATCCCCGGTATCATAAAATCCCATAACTCAATCGGTAGGGTTTTTATCGTAAAAAAAGATTACAAAACCGCTCTAAGGAACTTTACAGAGGCTCTAAGGATATCGAACCAGATAAACGACAGTCAATTAATATCACAAACGGAAAGTAATATAGGAGAGATTTTTCTTCGAGAAGGCAAATTTAAAAAAGCCCTCGCCAAATTTAAAAAAGCCCTGTCAAGAATAGAAAACAATAATTATAACAGATACACCTCCCTGCTGTATCACAATATGGGGATCGCCTACAAAAAAACCGGTGATTATGACAAATCACTCAAACACCTGAATATGGCTCTTGAGATAAATATGATTCTTAAAAAAGCGAGATATATTGCCGACAATTACTACGCAATAGGCACTGTCTATTCAAAAAAAGGGGATTACGAACATGCTGTAAAAAATATTAATTCAGCTCTCGAATACGATAAAAAGGCCGAAAATAGTTATGGAATTGCAAAAGACTATTACGCCCTTGGGAGGATTAACAAAAAATTCGGAAATCATAATCCTGCATATGAGTATTATAAAAAGTCCTATATGATCTATAGAACATTACAAATTGAATCCGAAGAAAGGAAATTACTTAGATATTTGATCGAAACAGCCCTGACAATCAACAATAAAAAAGAAGCTGAATACTATATGGCTGTTCTGCTGCAAATGGAGAAAAATGAATGAACTCCTTATTTCATGAAATATCCTCCTTTTACCTGAAAATATGCAAAACTGTTTTGTTTTTTCTTCTGGCATCGATTATTACAGGGCTGATCAGTATAGCAATTGTTTTTCCCCTGTGGTATTTTTCAATTACAAACAAAAAATGTTTCACTTTCTTTGCAGTCAGCCTGGTTTTTTTGTTATTCCTCTTCTGGATTCTCTCTACGGCAACCGCTTATCTGAAACGCATTATGTACGAAAGGAAAATTATAGAGACCTTTTTGTCTTTTTCAATAAAAATTCTTACGCTTCTTTCCTATCTCTTTATTTTTTTCTTCGGCTATAAGAATTTTCAGGAACATAATTACTTTCTCTTCTCTTTTTTTATTCTGCTCGCTGTATTGCTGCCCGGTATAAAAATTTTTTTAACATCTTCCATCAACAAAAATATCAATCATGACTAAATACGCCCTTATTATACTATTATTTGCAAATAGTTTTCTGTTTTCAGAATATCCCCTGATTGAAACCATGAACGGAAGGGATGTTGTCTTTAAACAGCTGCAGGATGATATTGCTTCTTTTTACAAGCAGGATGCCTGCATGGAAAAATTACCGGATTTAACAATCTACAGGTATAAAATAGAGCAGAATGATAATATATTTTCCATATCAGCAAGGGTAAACATACCCTACGATACAATAGCCACATTGAATAATCTTGAAAATCCCGGTTCAATTACCTCAAAAAACGAGATTCTAATTCCCGGGATACCCGGAATATTCGTAGCTCTACATCCTTCAAATGAGCTTGAATTTTTGATGATCTCATGGAGGCCCTCTTCAAAATTTGAGTACGAAAAAGAAGAAATTGAGGTGAATCAATACGGAAAAACAAACAAATACCTCTTTATCCCCGATTCAAAATTTACAGCTACGGAAAGAGCCTTCTTTCTGGGTATCTTTTTCAAACACCCCTTACCAAAAAGCAGACTGACATCATACTTCGGCTACAGATCGGATCCTTTTTCAGGAAAATGCTCTTTTCACCGGGGGATTGACCTTGCAGCACCCCGGGGGACCTCCGTTCTCGCCTCCAGAAGTGGAAATGTTATAGAAAAAGCCAAAAATCCGGTTCTTGGCAATTATATTGTCATACAACACGGCAATGGATACCAAACAGTATATGGACATCTTGAATCTTATAATGTAGATTTGGGTGATCATGTTGCTTCGGGGTCGGTAATCGGTACTGTGGGGAGTACAGGAAAGTCCACAGGACCCCACCTCCACTTTGAAATAAGAAAGAACGGCAAAGCGGAGGATCCCTTACCGCATCTTTCAGGATATTAGGATTTTATTATGAAATTTTTTTCTATTTCGTTTTGCCTGTTATTGATGATTTCCCCTCTCACCTCTGAGAACATACGGGGTTCGCTGCGGGCTATCAACAACTTTGACGGACAGAATCCCGAAAAAAAGGAGTTTGTTCTCGGAATTGATGAAATATCGTCAATTAATGTAACAAATCTTGATTTCTTAAAAGGCCTTGAGGTCGAGATTAAAATCCCCCCGCTTGTTCAGAATTACCGCGGGGCTTTTGCAGTTTTTTTCTACCAGAAAATTCTCCCGAAACCAAACTTTAGCGTTAAGAGCTATTTTGGAACACGGATTAAATATTTTGTTATTCCTGTTAAAAATAGAATTTATATTCAAATACCTTTTTCTTCCGAATTATTGACCCAATTGCCCTCGGACACCCTGACATTGAATAGGATCTTGAGTCTTTCCGAGCTTCCTCTCTTTATTGTTATTCAACCGGTTATGAAAGGTATTCCGGAAAAAGTTTCAAATTCGAGGTTTTCTGTCTCAATCAAATCCCTCTTAAAAGAGAAGGGGGTTCTTGCCCTGAATGTACATTACCCTGCAGGATTCAATACACGGTCTTTTTCTATAGTAATTGACGGTAAAAAAATAGCGTATCCTGAAAACGAATATGTAATGCCCGTTGGTATGCATAAATTACAAATATTGTCTTCGGTGCTTAATGAAAAAAATATTTCCTTTGGGATTGAAACGGGAAAAAGGAAAACCCTGAACATAGAATTAACCCCCCTCACCTCCCAAATTCGAATCAGTGGGCCTGAGAAAACCATCATATATCTTGACGGTAAAAAAATAATAGATTTCTCAGGAAAATCTTTCCCTATCGAACCAGGAGAGCATTCTATAATTTATAAGATCGGCGACTATTCTTTAACCAAAAAATTCACCATTTTGAAGGGCAAAACCTATGATATTTCACTTTTTTTGGATATTTTAATACAAGAAAACTAAATTATTTTTTTTTTCTATCGATAATGTTAGTGTGTCGATGCCTTAGTATAGTTCCCCTCCCAGTTTGTTCTATATTAGATAATCGATGCGTTTAACATGGCCGGTTCGTATGAATCGGCCATTTGCATTTTTTAGCCTGTAGTTTCGGTTTTTTGGATAATTTATAATGGATCTAAAAAAAAGAAAAATAATGCCTGTATTGTTATTATCTCTGCTATCAATATTATTTCTTGGAATCTCAACAGGATTGATCATAATTAATATAACGAACAGCAAAATATCTGAAATATTATTAAAATTTAAGCCTGAAATACCCTCTGAACTCTACGACTGCAGGGGGGGATTAATTACAAAATATGCCGTACAGGATCGAAAATTAATATCGCTGGACGAACTCCCCCCCCACCTCTTTTACGCACTTTTTGCCAGAGAAGATACTGATTTTTATAAACATCACGGCTATGATGTTTCACAGATTATTCGGGCCGGTATTCATAAATATATCATTCGGGACTATAGTTCGGGGGGAAGTACCATAACTCAACAGCTAGTTGGAATCCTGAAACTTGTCGATAGAAATAAAAAGACATTACTGAGGAAAGCAAAAGAGGTTATCTTTGCCATCCAGCTTGAAAATCGCCTGACAAAAAAAGAGATTCTCGAATTATACCTGAATAACGTAAATTTTGGCCATAATACATACGGAGTCGAGGCTGCTTCAAGATTCTATTTCCATCACTCTTCCAGAGATATTACCCTGGCTGAATCAGCCATTTTGATATCCATTTTATCCTCTCCAAATAATAACTCGCCGATTAGAAATCCATCAAAGTCAAAAAAAATCTCATGGACAACCCTGAAAAGGATGATAAAACTTGGATTCGTGGATTATCACACTGCAAGGGAATCTTATGATGACTACTGGGAAGACGAATATGATCCCACCAGATATGCCACAGTGAATTCCAGTTCCAGGACTAAGATCGACAGGGCTCCATATTTCAGTGAGTACATAAGACGCAGGCTTGAAAAACTCGGAAAATTTGATTACTACAGGGACGGGCTGAAAATCTATACATCCCTTGATCCCGGCTATCAGAAAATCGCCGAAACTACTATTCGAAAAACTCTTCTCAAATTAAATAATGGGAGGGGCGGCAAAAACGGGAGGCAAATAGAGGAATTTGAATCGGACATTGTCCCCGTTATTGATATGCTTTCATTGTCTTTTAATATTAAAGAACTGAAATTTGACAATCTAATTCTCAAAAGAAAATCCGAATTGCTGTTTTTTGAGAATATCAACCCCCATCTTGATATCTATTCTCAACTGTTTAATTTGAAAAAATTGAAGGGGCTCACAAAGAGAGCTTTTTCAAAAAAGAACATACTGGACACAAAGAATAATATTGAGGGAGCTCTTATAACAATCGAAAATAAAACCGGCTACATAAGAGCCATGATAGGGGGTTCGAATCCATATATATCAGAAATAAACAGATCGACCAGAAGGTTTATTCAGCCGGGATCGGCGTTTAAACCCCTATACTATTGCGAGGCTATAGCCTCAAGAAAGTTCTCAACCGCAAGCCTTATAAATGATTCACCAATCAAATTCTACTATGAAGATAGTAAGGAATACATCCCTGAGAACTATTTTGGAATCTACAAAGGACCGGTAAGACTGCGATATGCCCTATCGCACTCCATGAATATACCATCTCTCGTTATCCTTGACAGAATTGGGTTTGAAGCAGCAATAACAATGTCATCTCGCCTTCTTGGAATGTCTGAATATAAAGACGATGCAAAAGTCTTCCCTAGAGTATACCCTTTTGGGCTCGGGGTAATTTCTGTTTCTCCCCTTGATATGGCAAGAGCCTATTCTGTCTTTGCCAACCTCGGAGAGGAGATCGAGCCAACAGGCATTCTTTATATTGAAGACCGTGATGGGAATATCATATACGATGCCAGAGAGGAGCGAAGAAAAAAATTAAAACCCGTTTTGAGTCCCCAGGAAGCCTATATCATGATCTCCCTGCTCGAATCCACCATCAAAGACGGCACCCTGAGAAATGCGGGAAAATTAAAAGATATTTCGATAGCCGGAAAAACCGGAACAACCCAGAACTGGTCCAACGCCTGGACTATCGGTTTTTCCCCATATCTAACAACAGCAGTATGGTTTGGTTTTGATATCCCGGGTAATTCTCTGGGGGTAAAAAATACGGGGGCGGGTCTCGCAGGCCCTGTGTGGATGAACTATATGAAAAAAATACACAGGGGATTTCTTCCGGAAAAGTTTACAAAACCCCGCACCGGACTTGTAGAATGCAGGATTTGCAAAAAATCGGGGTTATTATTTTCAGACTCATGCCCCGGGGAACCCCTTACGGAAATTTTCCTTGAGGGGACGGAGCCTGTTTCAGAATGCAACCATTCCCTTTTTAAAAAAAGCGAGGATCAAAAGGGGGGCCAGGACTCCTTCGAAGGCAATGCCATAAAAAAAGAAAGCCTCATTCCTGATTCCCTGCTTAATTAGGGGTTGGTTCCGCCCACCCGGCAAAAAGAGTCTGCATTGAAACCAGGGGGAGGCTCCCGGCAGAATAAAAAAAAAGTAAGCTGCAATTCAGTTTTAAACATCCAATCCATCTGACGTATTCTGGATTGGAATCTTGACAAGAGACTTCACAATCGAATATTTTGTTATCATGGATTTTTCGAAAAAACAAATTATAATACTGGATATAGCTTTTGCCTGCGTGTTATTCATAACAGTTCTATCCGGAATATTACTGGGATCCTTTCTGGCTTTTTCTGCGAATTTCAATATATCAAAAATTATTGAGGGATACAGCCCCTCCATGCCATCTCAGGTTTTCGACTGCAACAAAGAGTTGATTA
>CAZEKV010000091.1:0-9005 GCA_964512945.1 uncultured Spirochaetales bacterium
CTGTCAACATTAGAATCCGGAAGATCAATCTTATTAATTGCTACAATTATAGGAACATTCGCCTCTTTTGCATGGTTAATAGCCTCAATTGTCTGGGGCATAACACCGTCGTTTGCCGCAACAACAAGAACCACAATATCCGTAATCTGGGCACCCCTCGCTCTCATCAGGGTAAAAGCTTCGTGACCCGGAGTATCGAGAAAAACGATTCTTCCTTCGGGAAGATCTACAGAATAAGCACCTATATGCTGCGTTATTCCACCATGCTCGCAAGATGCCACATCAGCAGTCCTTATTGTATCGAGAAGTTTTGTTTTACCATGATCAACATGCCCCATAATTGTTACAATTGGGGGTCTGGCCTTCATATCTTCAGTTTTATCATTCTCGCTTTCAATTATTGTTTCATCATAAAGCGAGACGATATTAACCTTGCACTTGTATTCTTCTGCTAGAATAGTAGCGGTTTCAGCATCAATTTGCTGATTGATTGTTACCATCATGCCTATGCTCATAAGCTTACTTATGACCTCAGATGCTTTCAAATTCATTTTTCTTGCCAGTTCCGAGACTGTAATAAATTCCATTATATCAATACTTTTTGGTACAGGATTTGTTTTTTGAACTACCTTCTTTTTGTACTTTATAAGTTTTTCCTGATGTTCCTCTCTCTTTGGTTTGTGATATGCTCCCTTTTTCTTTGCCTTAAAAAATTTCTTACCGGCTGTTTTTTTATCAGCATGGGAAGGCGTCGAAGGGGAAGATGTAAAACCCGGTTTTGAACCAAAATTTCTGGACTTAAATTTCTTATTGTCAAATTGCGGGGGTCTCGGACCTCTTCCCGGTACGGGAGAGGTTCCATGTCTTTTTTCAAAAACCGGCTTTCCCGGTTTTTTTGGAGAAAACGGGGGTCTTCCGCTCTGCTTTTGCTCAATTTTTGGAGCCTTCCTTACAATAACCTTGTGAGGATTTTTCTTGACAATGACAACTTTCTTCTTAACAATAACAACCTTTTTTTGTTTGGGAATTTCCTTTTCTTCATCTTTTGGCTTTTGGGCTTCCTTTCGATGTTTTATCAGAGTAGTCTTAGGTTTTTGTTTTTTATCCATATCTTACCTTTTGATTGAAATTATTCCTCTTCTGTTTGGAAACTCAGTCCTACTTCACAATTGGGACATACTGTCATGTCAATTGTTATTTTAGCTTTGCATTCGGGGCATTCATAAGCTTCTTCTTCAATGTTTTCAACATCAGATGAATTTTCAACCTCTTCTTCTATTATGTTAACATTTTCTTTAATAATGGATTTTAAGATAATCACATCCTCATCTCTAAGACCCTCTAATTTTTCAAAACCGGCATCATCAAGTGAAACGAGTGTTTCGATTAATTCAATACCGTTCTTTTTTAGTATTTTAACAATGTTTTCAGGTATTCCCGGCAATTCGGATATTTCTGTTATTTCTTCATCCGGCTCTTCAGTATCCGAAAACAGGGCGGTGATTGCCTTCTTCGATTCCAGGGAAATATCCATTTCATCAAACTGTGCTTCTGTTTTAACATCTATATTCCAATCAACCAGGCGGTTTGCAAGGCGGACATTTAGTCCTTGCTTACCGATTGCAAGGGAAAGATGGGATTCGGAAACAATTGCAAGTGCCTGTCTTTTTGCATCGTCAAGGAGTATTACCGAGTTCACTTCTGCCGGAGATAGGGCATTTTTTATAAAATCTTGTTGATCGATATCATATTTCAGGATATCAATTTTTTCCCCTTCCATTTCCCTTACTATCGCCTGTATTCTTACACCCTTCAAACCTACACAGGCTCCAACAGGATCCACATCGGTTCTATTAGAATAAACAGCAATTTTTGTCCTGTAACCAGGCTCTCTGACAATTTTAAAAATTTCAACAGTTCTGTCGTATATTTCAGGAACCTCAAGCTCAAAAATTCTCTTTACAAATTCGGTATGTGTCCTGGAAAGGATTACATTTAAACCCGTCGACCCCTTGTTAACCTCATATATTAAAGCCTTTATTCTATCACCAGGATGATACACTTCCCTCGGAGACTGATATTTCTTGGGGAGAATCCCCTCTATTTTTCCAAGGTCGACATAGATATTACCGTTTCTTTCACGCTGATAATAACCAATAATCATTTCATTAACTTTATCCTTATATTCCGAATAAAGAGTATCTTTCTGGATTTCCCTTAAAGCCTGCTTTGCGTTCTGCTTCGCACTCTGAATAGAAACCCTGTCAAATTCCCTGGGGTTTATCTCAATTAATAGTTCGTCTCCGATTTCACATCTATCATTATACTCAAGAGCCTCACTAAGAGGGATTTCTGCGACAGGATCGTAGACATCCTCAACTATTTCTTTTTTTGAGTATATTGAAACTTCAGTTGAATCTTCATTAAAACGGACAACAGCGTTTTCGTTAGTCCCAAAACGTTTTTTATAGGCAGCCATAAGAAGATCCTCGATAGTTTTGAGTACGAGTTCCTGTGATATCCCTCTTTCATTGACAAGCCGCTGTATTGCATCAGATAAATCGGAAGTCATAACCTATTTGATCCCCCGTGAATATTCAAGTTTTGCCTTTCTTATTAGATTGTAAGGTATTTCAATAGAACTCTTATTTTTTTCCAGAAACACCGAGTTCCCGGTGGCCGAAGCAATAATTCCTCTTTCCCATTTTTTATCAAAATCTATAAGCACTTTTACACCTTTTCCCTGAAAAATATGAAACTCCTCATGAGTTTTTAATTCTCTCGACAACCCCGGAGAGGCTACTTCGAGATGAATATCCCTGCTGTTTTCAAACAACTCGACTCTGGGCAGAATGGTCTTATAAAGCCTCGAACAATCATTTATCCCAACCCCTTCTCTTCCAAAAACAACAATCGATATGAATAAAGACCCCTCACGCCTGGTATGTTTTATCTCAACCAGTTTGAACTGCAATCCAGAAACAACAGGCTCTACTATATCATAAAGCTTGTCTCTTATAATAGATAATTCCACTCTTCATACCTATAAAAAAAGAGCCGCGGAACGACTCTTTTAGAATACAACCTAAAATGTTAGAGAATACTATCAATTCAATATCTATCTGTCAACCATCGCCATTCTTATTTACGGGCTTATTGACCTTTGAAGGGGAATTTATCCAAAAATACTCTAAACTATATTTGAAAGTTTCAGTCAATTGCTATTGTAAGTGCCGAGATTCTCCCTGCACCCGACTCTATCAATACCCGGCTGCACTCATTGGCGGTTGATCCTGTAGTAAAAACATCATCGAGTAGAAGAATCTCTGTGGGGAGGGGCTTCTCTGAATCTTTTAAAACTATCTTATTTTTCAAATTCAACACACGTTCATGATAATTGAGTTCTTTCTGGGGAATCTTACCCTTTCTTTTCAGAAGAAACAGAATGGGGATTTTGTATTCATCTCTTAAAATTCTGGAAATCCTCTCCATATGATCCCACCCTCTTTGCCTATTATTTCTTTTTCTGAAAGGAACGGGGACAATTCGAATACCACTAAAGCTTTTAAGATAAATTTCGTTTATCCTCGATGCAAAATAGGATGAAAGCTTTTTTTCATTTTTGAATTTATAGAGATAAATTAATTCTCTAATGTTTTCGTATTCGAATATTGAGATGTTTTTGTCAAAATAGAATTCACGCTTCCCTTCTCTGCATTTCGTACAGAAAAGAATCTCTGAAATGAGAGGGATGCCGCACTTCTTACATCTTTTTCCGCTTATTTTTTTAAATCTTGCCAGGCATGTTTTACATACCGGGATGTTCATGCTGCTGAAAATATCAAGATACTCATTACAAATCCTGCATTTTTCAGGGAAAATACCGGAAAAAAATGATGAAAGAAGCTTGGCGGAATTTTTCATACATCATGTATTAAGAAATCAAACTTGTAAAAACTTCAAAAAGAGCTATTTAATTTCTTTCTTCCATCTGTCAATTAGATTTATGGCGGATATTGGGGTGAGGGTGTCAAGATTAAGAGATTCAATCTCTTTTATGATGAGATCATTTTTATCGAATAATTCTTCCTGAACGGGAGAAAGAAGATCCTTTGCTTTACAGGATACACTTTCCCTTTCCAGATTCTGAATCTGATCCTGGATTTCTTTTGCTCGTTGTATAACTTCCTGCGGTAAACCAGCCAGTTTTCCCACATGTATACCGTATGAATTATTTGAGGGCTTGTTCTGGACAGTTTTTAAAAAAACAATTTCCCCCTCTTTTTCTACTACTTTTAGTGAAAGATTGGTTAATTTTTTATGATTAATTTTTGTTAATTCATGGTAATGGGTGGCAAATAATGTTTTTGCCTTTACTTTATCAAGTATGTATTCAGATGTGGCCCAGGCAATCGATAAACCATCATTCGTACTCGTCCCGCGCCCTACTTCATCCATAATTATCAGGCTTGAATCAGTAGCAGATCTCAATATATTCGCAGTTTCATTCATTTCAACAAGAAAAGTTGATTCTCCTCTGGCAAGATTATCCGAGGCTCCCACACGGCAAAAAATTTTATCAACACAACCTATCTCAGCCTCTCTTGCAGGAACGAAAGACCCTATCTGTGATAATAGAACTATGAGGGCAACCTGTCTTAGATATGTAGATTTGCCGGCCATATTTGGTCCTGTTATCAGGGCAAATGATGTTGAATTATTTGAAATTGATATGTTATTTGGAACGAATTCTCCGGGAGGAATATGTTTTTCAACAACCGGATGTCTTCCATCAATAATCCTGATTATTTTTTTGGTTGAAATTACAGGTTTGGTATATCCGTTAATGGTTGCTGTGTAGGAAAGACATTGAAGGGTGTCAAGCCTTGCTATGTAAGAGGAAGTTTCAAGGAGTACCGGAATTTCCTTTTTTATTCTGTTTCGGATTTCCAGAAATATCTCTTTTTCGAGTTCTACTGTCTTATTTACAGCGTTGTTAAGATCGACCTCATATTTTATTAATTTTTCCGTTGTAAAGCGTTCCGCATTTACGAGAGATTGTCTTCTGGAAAAGTATTCCGGTACAAGATGTAAGTTAGATTTTGTTACTTCAAGAAAATGTCCAATTATTTTGTTATATTTAATTTTCAGTAATGGAATACCGGTATTCTTTTTTTCAGATTCCAGGTATTTTGATAAAATTTTTTGACTGTTATTTTTTAGTTCCAGTAGATTGTCAAGTTCAGGATTATATCCTCGCTTGATGAGATTCCCTTCGTTTATCAGAACAGACGGTTCTTCCTTGATCGATTCATCAAGTAATCTAAACATTTCTGCTATAGTGTTTTTTGATTTAAACCAGAATGTTTCTAAAAGATTCCATTCGGATAGTAATTTTTCAATTGACAGGACGTAATGTAAGCTATTTTTTATTGCCATAAGGTCTTTTGCATTTGCTTTATCCATTCCAACCTTTGCCGATAGTCTTTCAATATCAAGAATTTTACCAAGTAACTCCCTGATAGAGGAGAGTAAAATTTGATTTCTGTATAATACCTCTACCTTTTCCTGTCTTTTAATTATTTCCTTTCTTTTAACTAATGGAAAGAGGAGCCAATTTCTTAATTTTCTTGAACCCATTGATGTCCTGGTATGATTAAGAATATCAAGCAGTGAATAGTGGATTGTATTATCACGGAGGTTGTGAACAATCTCAAGATTTCTCTGAGTTGATTCATCAAGACTCAGAAAATTATCTTCCGAATAAAGGTTCAAACTTGTAATATGGGGTAAAAGTGACTTTGAAGTATCTTCAAGATAGTTTATTATTACTCCAGCAGAGACAATTCCCGGGAAATTGTCTTCAATTCCAAATCCTTTAAGGTTAATTACATTAAATTTAGTCTTCAATTTTTCCAGAGATGAAGTAATTTCAAAAACCCAATCAGGAAAGCGATTAATCATAAGCCCGGAATTCTCGTTGATTATATTTCTTATAACATCGTCATCTTCGATTAATGTTTCCTGAATTAGAATTTCACTTGGTTTCAGACGGAGTAATTCTTTCCTCAGAAAATCATTACGCTTTTCCCAATCTGTTGAGGAAGTATAGAAATTACCGGTTGAAAGATCAGTAAAAGAAAATGACAAACTACTGGAATATTTTCCAATAGCACATAGATAGTTGTTTCGATCTTGTTCAAGGAAATTTTCATCAACGACAGTACCGGGAGTAATGATTTCAACAACTTTTCTTTCTGCAATTCCCTTTCCATTTTCAGGAAGTGATATTTGTTCACATATGGCTATTTTTTTCCCCTCTTTTATCAAGCGGAAAATATATGATTTTGCCGCATGATAGGGAATCCCGCACATTGGATATCCATGTCGTTTTGTCAGGGTTATGTTTAATATACTGCTGACTTCATGGGCATCCTTATTGAACATCTCATAAAAATCTCCAAGACGAAAAAATAATATTGCGTTATTATGTTTTTTTTTTATTCGATTGTATTGTTCCATCATCGGGGTTGTTTTAGACATTGTATGTGATTATATTGGAAGAAGGCATAGTGGGCAAGTATTACTTGTTTACTGATCAGGATTCTTTATCATTGGAGACGGGATGTATGCCAGGGATTGATACCAGATACGGATATTGTTCTTTCCTGAGTCCTGTTCCAGAGATAACAAATATATGGCAAATGGGAAGCCCTGGCTTTTAATGGGGAATATGTGAAAGAAATAATTTATTACAAAGAAAAAAATAATGAGATATTTATAAAAACCGTGGGGTACATAAAAGCATCTATCTGTCATAATTTAAAAGACATAGTTTTTGATCGTTTTAAGACTCAACCCCCGATTCTGAATGTCTTTATAGATCTTTCCGAATGTAATTATATTGATTCAACCTTTATGGGAATAATTGTTGGGTTCAATAAAAAATTATGCAAAGCATCCCGGAAAAAGGTTTCAATTGTCAATTCTAGCGATATCTGTAAAAACTTGCTGGACAACCTTGGTGTTTTGAAGTTACTGGAGATTGTTGACTCAGAGGTTGTCTTCCCTGGAGATCTGGAGAATATTTCGGGTAATACCTCCCCCGCTCCGGATCTACTCCTGAATGCCCATCTTAACCTTTACGAGTTGTCTGATGCAAATAAAAAGAAATTCGATAAAATTTGCAGAATACTGGAAAAACGTTGTAAAGAAAAGGAATGAGGCAATTATTTTTAAATAAGCCTCATTCCACCTCCGGATTATTCAACAGAATTAACCGTGTTCTTTCTCAGGAAGGCTATCACATCATCGGTAATATCGATGTCGGGACTTTTCCAGCAAATCTTTGGATCATCACTGTATAGAACCAGAGTGTATCCCTTTGAAGTAGCGACTCTGTTTGCAGCATTTCTCAGATCACTTGAAAAAATATCTGTTTTAAGTCTCTCTTTTTGTCGGGTAATTACCGTATTACGTTCTATTTTAAGTTTATTTAATTCCATATTTTTTGCAGCAATCTGATTTTGAAGATTGGTAATCTCTTGTAAATCACCATCTTTCCTGGCTGACAGGATAGAAGCTTTTAATTTTTCTATTTCATCGTTCTTGTTGTTAATCATGTTTTCGTACTTCTTTTTTATTTGATCATAAACCTGTCTTGCCCTGGATTGTTTTGGATATTCGGCTACAACACGTTCAAGATTCAGCACGGCCACTTTTTGTATTTTTTCCGCAACCAGGAAACTACATAGAAATATAAATAAAACTATAAAAAATCTTTTTTTCTTCAGCATATCCTCTCCTTGTCTTGTTAAATCTTTAAAACCATATTCTAAAATATTGGAGGGGTGAATGATATTACAAAATCAAGTCCAAGACTCTTTTTAAACAACCCTCCCTTTTGCCACTCAATTGAACCATTTTCAGCCTTAAATCTTTTTACAAAATAAAAACCAATAGGAAGCATTTGAATTGTTAAATGTATTCCCGTACCAAAACTAAATAGATAATCATCAATAGATTGATTACCCATATCAGATATTTCATCCCATATGCCGGTACAGCTAAAAAAGAAATTGATGTTGAAAATACTCTTGATCATATGCATTCTTAATTCTATCGAATTATCCCATAAGGCTTTTCCGTACATACCTGCCCATCCTTTTGCAATTGTCATACCATCGAGGTAGAGCAAATCATCAGTTGTTGTATTCGTCCTGGCATGACCAAACTGAGGAAATGGAAAACTGATTGAGGATTGGAGTGCGAGAACCCCCTTAAAATCCCAGTTTTCCGATACCGGTTTATTCCAGAGAGGAATATAAAATTGTGTCCTTGTTGTTGTCCCGATATAATCGTGGGTTGAGGGAAGGATTCCACCTACATAATCAATTTTCTGACTCAAAAATACGCCCCTTGTCGGATTAAATACAATATCCCTCGTATCCCAGTATAATTTGATGTAAAGCCGGGAAAGTGGCTTCCACACATTAAGATTTTCCCTCGTTAACTCGGAAAATGGTCTATACATATAAGAATCGTAACTTACATGCTTGAAATATGTGTAGTATCCGCCCCCAAGCCAGAGGTTTCCAACGGGTAAAAACCATTTGTAACCTGTACGCAGTCCCAGGTGGATTTGCCATGCATCGTATTCCATCAAATAGCCGGGCGGGAATCCCGATTCTTCTCCATCGGGCTTTCCATCGAGGGGATTTAGATCTTGCTTTATATATCGATAGGTCTTCTTTTTAAACCCAAAATCAATTCCTCCAAGCAGGGGTATTCCAAAGAGCCATGGTTCAACAAAATTTACCGACATTCCCTTTTCATCCTTTGAAAGGGTGACATCGAGTCCAAAAGTTTGACCATTTCCAAGGAAGTTTTTATCTGCCCAATGCAGGGTGACAAAAAGACCATCGGCAGAGAAAGCAATACCGGGCATAATTTCCGTAGTTTTGGCATCTTCCAGATTTATTATAATATCCATAGTGCCATCTATT
>CAZEKV010000092.1:0-8758 GCA_964512945.1 uncultured Spirochaetales bacterium
GAAGTGGATACAGGAAGGAGAGAGCGATATGATCAATAGAAAATGCTTTTTGGTGACAGTGGGTATTGTCTGCTAATCCTTCCGGCTGGATATGGTTTCTAACCATCCTTTGTGGGTGTTTAACATATTGACAGGATTAGCTTGAAAAAGCTGATCCTTTTTTTTTAGGATATTTTTTATGTATCTTAAGGCCGAAAGGATTTTATTTCTTTCGGTTTTTTTTTGGGGAAAGAATTCGTTGATAACAAATTTTTAAGGTAGAAGAGAATTTGGAACTTTTACAGGAAGGGAATAATGCTTAGAAAACTAAAACTTTTATGGAATTTTATGGCCGGCAGCAGGTTTCTTTATATCCTATCAGTTGCAGGAATTGGAGCTGCAACACTTATCTCGTTTTCTATCCCTTTAATAATAAAAACGACAATTGATTCTTTTATCGGGGACAGGGTGATTGACCTCCCGTTATGGTGTATCAGATTAATAGATATTGCAGGGGGAGCTGTCGTTTTTAGAAAAAATCTCTGGATAGCGTGCGTTTTGATTGTTTTTTTTACAATTCTTTCGGGATTTTTTACATTTCTTACTGGAAAACTGACAGCGACTGCTTCTGCATCTACAGCAGAAAATATTAGAAACAGGCTGTACGATCATATCCAGAGATTAACCTACAATTACCATGTAAAGGCCGAAACAGGAGACCTGATTCAGAGATGTACATCGGATGTTGATACTATAAGGAAATTTATAGGAATACAATTTGCTGAAATAGGCAGAGCAGTTTTTATGCTGGCTATAGCCCTGCCCATAATGTTCAAATTAAACAAGAATCTGACAATAATATCCATTCCGGTACTTCCTGTACTTATAGGTTTTTCATTTATATTTTTTTTAAAAGTCCAGAAGGCCTTCAAATTATCGGATGAGGCAGAGGGCAGGATGTCAACGGTTCTTCAGGAGAATATTACGGGAGTCAGGGTGGTAAGAGCCTTTGCAAGGCAAAAACATGAGATTTTAAAATTTGACAGAACAAACAAGGAGTACAGGGATCTTACATACAAATTAATAAGAGTTATTGCCTGTTATTGGTCAACTGCGGACTTTCTGTCTACTTTTCAAATAGGCTTGATAGTAGTTACGGGAAGCCTTATGGCAGTGAATAACATGTTGAGCATTGGCTCGTTAATGGTTTTTATTACTTACGTGGCAATGCTTCTCTGGCCTGTACGCCAGATGGGAAGGATTTTATCCGATATGGGAAAAGCCCTTGTTTCTCTTGGAAGAATAGAAGAAATACTAAAAATTCCCCGGGAAGACAACAGCGGCCGGTGTCTAAGTCCGAAAATTAAAGGGGGGATTACCTTTCGTAATGTAAGTTTTCATTACGATAAAGATACCCCCGTAATAGAGAATGTTTCTTTTGATATTACTCCAGGAGCAACTGTAGCCATTCTGGGGGCGACAGGATGCGGGAAAACCTCCATGCTTTACCTTCTTGTAAGATTATACGAATACACAGAGGGTTCGATCAAAATTGACGGGACTGAATTAAGGGATATAGATAAGCACTGGATAAGGAAAAATATTGGATTTGTGCTTCAAGAGCCGTTTTTATTTGGAAGGACAATAAAAGAAAATATAAGTTTTGCGAGGAAAAATGCAAAGGAGATCGAAATATTTGAAGCTAGCAAAACAGCTTTTGTACATAATGTAATTGAGAATTTCGACAATGGATACGATACAGCCGTTGGTGAAAAAGGGGTAACATTGTCCGGGGGTCAGAAACAAAGAGTTGCCATTGCGAGGGCTCTTATACAAAATACTCCGATTCTTATTTTTGATGACAGTCTTAGTGCCGTTGACACTGAAACCGATGCTTCAATTAGAAGAGCCTTAAAAAATAGAAAAAAAAGGGCAACAACCTTTATCATTTCTCATCGTCTTACAACCCTTGCGGAGGCCGATCTTATTCTTGTTATGGAAAAGGGAAAAATCGTACAGACAGGGGATCATGATGAACTTGTAAAGAGAAAGGGTCTTTACAGGCGAATATGGTCAATCCAGAATTCTCTGGAGGAAGAACTCAATACCGAAATGGAGAAAAAGAATGAATAGCGTTTTTAAGGAACAGGATTTTGTAAAGGGTTTTTCCTTCAGCCTCTGGAGGAAATTGTTTAGTTTTTTTAGACCCTACAGGACTTATATAATACTCCTGGGATTAATCATGATTAGCGTGGGAATACTCGATGCGGTTTTTCCGGTTTTCACACGATATGCCATTGATAAAATAATAATACCCGGACGCTCTGAAAAAATATATTCGCTTATAGTAGCCTACGGTGGGCTTACAGTTCTCCAGGGTCTTTGTGTTTGGATATTAATTGTGATAGCAGGGAAAATTGAGATGGGATTTTGTTATGATCTAAGAAAAAAAGCATTTGAGCATCTACAGGAGTTGTCGTTTTCATATTATGACAGAACTCCGGCTGGATGGATCATGGCAAGAATGACTTCGGACAGCCGGAAGCTTGGAGAAATTATATCCTGGGGATTGGTTGATTTAACATGGGGGATCTCAATGATGCTCGGGATGGGGGTTTTTATGATAGTAATAAACTACAAGCTTGCCCTGATTGCTCTTTCGGTTATTGTTCCCCTCGGTTTTATAAGTATTTATTTTCAGAAAAAGATCCTGACAGGTCACAGAAAAATCAGGAAAACTAATTCGCAGATATCAGGAGCATATAACGAAGGGATAATGGGGGCAAAAACAACAAAGGTTCTTGTAAGGGAAAGTGAAAATTTGAATGAATTCGCCATGCTTACGGGAACAATGAAAAGAGCCTCAATCAAGACAGCCGTACTTTCCTCTCTCTATTTGCCCATTGTTTTGACCATAGGCAGCCTGGGAACAGGACTCGCCCTGTGGGCAGGAGGTGAAGGCGTTATTAATAAAACCCTCTCTTACGGAACCCTCGTTATGTTTATTTCGTATACAATCCAGTTTTTCGATCCAATAAGGGAAATCGCCAGAGTAATTTCGGAGATACAGGCAGCACAGGCTTCAGCTGAAAGATTTTCATCCTTAATAGAAACACCTATAGATATTACCGATAGCAAAGAGGTTAAAGATAAATATGGAGATATTTTTTCACCAAAGAGAGAAAACTGGCCAAAAGCGGGGGGCAGGATAGAATTCAGGGATGTCGGTTTTAAATATGAAACGGGCGAAAGGGTGCTGTCCGGGTTTAACCTGACAATTGAGGAGGGTGAGACTATAGCCCTTGTGGGTGAAACCGGTTCGGGAAAGAGTACAATTGTTAATATTGTCTGCCGTTTTTATGAACCGACGGAGGGAAAAGTCTTAATTGATGGGAAAGATTATAGAGAATTATCGCTTTTATGGCATCATTCCAATCTGGGATATGTTCTCCAAACTCCTCACCTGTTCAGCGGAACCATTTATGAAAATATTAATTACGGGAATCTTGATGCTTCAGAACAAAAAATAATAGAGGCCGCAAAGGCGGTTAATGCCCATGAATTTATAATGAAAAAGGAGAAAAAATATCAAAGTGAGGTCGGCGAAGGAGGCAACCTGTTATCTGTTGGTGAAAAGCAATTAATATCCTTTGCCAGGGCTATACTTTCGGATCCCCTGTTTTTTATACTTGACGAAGCAACATCCTCTATTGATACTGAAACCGAAGGGATAATACAAAGGGCAATAAACAGGCTTCTTAGTAATCGAACAAGTATAATAATTGCACACAGGCTTTCAACAATAAAATCTGCTGATAGAATCCTCGTGATTCAAAAAGGGAAAATATCTGAAGAGGGCTCTCATCATGAGCTTTTGAACTTGAGGGGACATTATTATAAGCTTTATTCCAATCAGTTTATGGAAGAAAAAGAGGCGATTCTTTTAAGCAAATAGTGATTTAGTTGTATGAAATTAAACATTTTTCTGTCATAATAAACTTTTGTTGCTATTTAAGGCTCTAAGAAGCGATATTGGGAGGTTCGCAGGATGTACACCATAAAAGATTTACTGAGGATTGAAGTGGCTCCGGCACTTGGCTGCACTGAGCCTGCTGCAGTTGCATTATGTGCGGCTGCGGCAAGATCTTTGATGAAAGAAGAAGACTCAATTGATTCAATTTTGATACGAGTTGACCAAAATGTTTACAAAAACGGAATGGGTGTTGCAATTCCTGGAACGGAGGGGAATTTTGGAATAGACCTTGCCGGGGCTCTTGGGGCTGTTTGTGGAGATCCCGATTTGAAGCTCGAGGTTCTAAGTCCAGTAGACGACGAAGCCATGGGAAGGGCAAAGAAGTTAATCAAGGAAAAAAAGGTAAAAATTGAGGTAATTAGCGATACTAAGGGTATTTTTATTGAATCAAAAATATTTTCCGGGGAATCCATTGCGGAAGCTATAATAGAGGAGCTGCATGACAATCTTACATCTCTAAAATTAAACGGCAAAAGAATTAAGAATCATCATCTTCTTTCTGAAACAGAGCATACGAAGACCGAACTAAGCAAGCTTGAGGCATGGCTGAAAACCAAAAGCCTGAGAGAGCTTATAGGTTTACTGGATACCATAGACAAAGAGGATCTGGAATTTATAGAAAAGGGGCTGGATTATAATTTAAAACTTGCTGAATATGGGATTACCTATGGTTCGGGTCTTGGTGTTGGAAAGGCTCTTGAACGTCTATCAATTGAGGGATTATTAAACAAGGATATGATGCTTTCGGCCAGGATCCTCACAGCTGCGGCAGCCGATGCCAGGATGTCGGGAGTTAAGATGATTGCAATGAGTTCGGGTGGAAGCGGGAATCATGGGCTGACCGCAATTCTGCCCATATGGGGTATAAAGGATTATTTGGAAATAAAGGATAAAACCAGGATTTTTAAGGCAATGGCTCTCAGTCACATTATAACTGCCTATATCAAAGCCTTTACAGGAAGACTTTCTGCGATATGCGGCTGCTCGATAGCTGCCGGTGCCGGAGCGACCGCAGGCATTGCCTTTCTTATGGGAGGGGATATCTCCCATATTTCCGGAGCAATAAAAAACCTTATAGAAGACCTCGCGGGGATTATCTGTGATGGGGCAAAGAATAGTTGTGCTCTGAAGCTGTCAACTGCCGCCGGAACGGCTGTCCAGTCGGCACTTTTTGCTCTCCATGGTATTGATGTGAAAGATAGTGACGGAATAATCGCCTCAACTCCTGAACAGACAATGAAAAATGTTGGAAAACTAAGTACAGAAGGCATGATAGAAGCAGATAGGACAATTTTACAGATAATGATTGAAAAGCATATTGGCTAGGTGAGGGGAAAGTGCCCGGGGTTCTGTTGCAAGTGAACCCCGGTTAGCATCTGCAGTTATAAAAGGCAGGGAATTCAGGCTACAAGGCCGAATTTTCTCTTCTGCCCCGTTTTCTTTAGTAGTTTTCGAACCATTTTGACACATTTTCTTCTTTTAATGGATTCAAACTTTTGAGTTAGTTTTTCATTTTCGAATAGTATTCTATTAAATTCCTTTTTTAGCTTTCTATGCTGAATCCTGAGCTCTTCGTAGCGTCTCCTTATCCCAATATTTTGCTCTTTTTCCCAGGCGAGAAGTTCTTCCGCCTCCATAGCTCTGCCTGCAGCTTGAATCAACTGGGCTGAGCAATCGACAACTTTTCTGTAATATTCTTCAACTTTGCTATTCATATTTCCCCCTCCAATTTGTATTTTAAAGACAGCAGATATTCGGTGGGAAACCTGCTATGTACCCGCCCCCTATCTTAATAGTTTGACATTAATGCTTTTTTTTCAAATTTAAATACTTTTTATTGGATAAAAACTGATTTCAAACGGAGAGGGCATGATATTCGTAATTATTTTCTATGTCAAGTTTTGGCATAGGCTTTTTTAAAAACAATTTCCTTCCTTTTTGATGCTTTCTAATCCGGCTCTATCCCTACTAAAAATACCTATAGCTTAAACGTCTTAACAAAAAATAAAGCTGGAACCAGTTTTAGAATTAATGATCTTGATAATGATATTGATGTTATTTATACTATCGAAAAGTTATGAGAATATTACTCATTGATAATAATTTAAAAGAATACGAATTGTTAAAAATGGTGCTTCCGGGGGAGTACAATATCATTTTCTCGAAAACAGGAAATGAGGGGCTAAAGATGGTGCTGGAAGAAAATTTGGATATAATTCTTCTTGAGATCCTCCTGACTGATATTAATGGTATCGAGGTTCTGAAAAGAATAATTGATATTCCTGATTCTCCCCCTGTAATCATATTAAGCAAAGCTGCCGATTTATCCGTCATCAGAGAGGCTTTTATTAATGGGGCGGTTGATTATATTTGTAAACCGTTTAATCTGGAATTTTTGAAGACAATAATAAAGAGAACCTTTATAAATTTTAGAGCCTGCAAGTGTTTTAAAGATTTATTGTCTCCTGAATTATCCAATTTTATTGGGGAAACATCTGTTATAAAAAGAATAAAAAGGTTAATATGTATTTATGCAGGTTCGGAGGCGTCGGTTCTCATTACGGGAGAAAGCGGCACGGGAAAAGATCTTGTTGCCAGAGCAGTCCATGGGATTTCATCAAGAAGAAACAGGCCGTATATTACAAAAAATTGTGCCGCTATCCCGGATTCCATTTTTGAAACTGAGTTGTTTGGATCTGAAAAGGGAGCCTTTACAGACGCGGTATCAAGAGCAGGTAGTTTTGAACAGGCAAATAAAGGAACGCTGCTTCTGGATGAGATAGGGGAAATGGCGATTTCTTCTCAAGTTAAACTGCTAAGAATCCTGGAAGAAAAAGATCTCGTTAGACTTGGGGGTGTAAACAGGATTCCAATAGATGTCAGAATTATTTCGGCTACAAATAAAGACATATTAAATGCTGTTCGGAAAGGGGAATTCCGCCAGGACTTATATTACAGAATTAACACTCTCCCGATAAAAATACCATCCCTTAAAGAGAGGAAAAAAGATCTCCCGTTATTGATAAATCATATTCTTAAGAAGACCGGAAAGAATATGAGGATATCGATTTCTGCCGTTGAAAAACTAAAGGCTTATTCCTGGCCCGGGAATGTCAGAGAATTGAAAAATGTTCTGGAACGAGCCGTTTGTTTTGCTGAAAACAATATTATTGAAATCAGGAATATAATATTAAGTTAAAAGCAGATTGTTAAAGGCATTTTTTAGCAGGAGCCGCCTAATCGAGAACAGTCCTCACGGATGTTCCAGCAATAACGCCGGTGTTTACACCATTTATCTTTCTGAAGCCTTTTATCTTTCCGACGACCATAATATATGAGTTAAGTTTAATAATATCTTTTATTTCTGAAAAGCGCTCTTTCTCCCTCGCATTGTAGATTCTTTTAAAAAATTCTTTCCCTTCCAGGCGAATAATGCAATGATAACCGATTACAGATTCAACCCCTTTCCACTTTCCATCTGTAAGCTCAATTTCCGCGATAAAAGCATTTTCGTTTTTCGAAATAATATGTATTTTGGAAATTACCCCGGTCAGGATAATATATTTACCTGTGTTGATAGTAAAATTATTTTTTCCCGAGGCCAGACGATCCAGAGCCTCAAGATCTATTGCAAAATCAATTGTTTTATCGAAATTCTGGCTATAAACCAATGAAACAAACAGAAATATTGATAAAAAAATGGCTATGATAGATTTTTTCACTTTTCACCTACTTTCTTTCCCAATTGTAGTGTGTAATAAAATTATCGTCAAGACAGTCTGTCTATCTTGAATTTGTGATGTGAATTCAGTACATTTTTCTTGAAATTATTTGACAATTTTAGTATTGGCTTATACTATGTAAGGAGTTAGAGGGGAAATCTCCCTATTTTATCTCAAGGGGTTTCATGAGCAATAACGATATAGTGCCAAGATTTGATGATGAGAAGGATGACAGCCTCAAAATCAACTTGCAGCGTGTAGATGGGGTTTCTGGTTGTGTAGTTCTTTATCTTACGGGGTACATCGATACATATAACTCAAATTTTTTTCAAAAACGTGTTTCCAGAGCGGTTGAGGCGGGATATACGAGGCTCATTTTCAATTGTGCCGGTTTGAATTACGTTTCCAGTACGGGGATAGGGTCGTTCACTTTTTTTTTGAGAGAAGTAAAACCCCGGGGCGGAGATCTGGTTTTGCTTGAAATACGCCCCAAAGTCTATGAGGTTTTTCAGTTGCTCGGTTTTTCCCAGTTTTTTAATATTAAAGATAATCTTGAGGAGGCTGTTGAGTTCTTTTCGCAGGGCGGGAAAGCCGGCGTAAGCGATATGTTTCCCAAAGTTTTTCAATGTCCGATATGTTCCAAGAAACTAAAAGCGGTAAAGTCCGGTCGTTTCCGTTGTTCAGAATGTAAGACAATTCTCGCTATTGATAAATCCGGGCAGGTGTTCCTGGGATAAAAGAATCAAAGCGACATGTTCTATTTTTCAGCCTGAGCAGATGGGAGTCCCCATGAATGAAAATCAAGAAGTTGAGCGGTACTGAGGGGAATATAATTCTTGTTGATACCCTTGAGTTCGAAACAATGGATATAGAAGATTTTCAAGCCTCTCTGGATGCAGTTGGTCTGGCATTGGCCCAGCATTCTCCCGTACTATCCCAATACAGGACTGGCTGAGAGTAAGGAGACTCCATTATGGGAATTTTTGACAGATTTAAAAGAGTATTTAAATCAAATATTAATGAT
>CAZEKV010000093.1:0-8682 GCA_964512945.1 uncultured Spirochaetales bacterium
AAAACCAGACCGTCATTATCACGGTAAATAGCATCAACAGGACAAACTTTTATACAGCTCCCCAGACCAAGACACCCGTACTTACATTCTTTGCTACCCTGAAACAGTATATACGCTCCATTACAATCTTCAAGCCCTTTATAGGAAAAACTATATTTTGCCTTGCTTTTTCCCCCTTTGCAGTGAACCTGAGCCGTTTTTTTCTCCATGGAAACCTCAATCTCAACCCCCATTATCCTGGCGGCAGCTTTTGCAACCTCGCTTCCCCCCGGAGAACAGAGGGTCAATTCAGCATTATGAAGAGCGATAGCTTCGGCGTAAGCCGCGCATCCTGCATATCCGCATGCTCCGCAGTTTGATCCGGGGAGTATTTTTTCCACAGCCTCAACGCGCTCATCCTTTTTGATAAAGAAAAACTTCGCTGCTACCGCAAGACCCAGACCAAAAACACCCCCCATAAAACAAAGAGATACGATAGCGGCAAAAACATTTGTAAAATCCATAAGGTCTTCCTCTCTATCCTGTTAAATTACTTAGAAGTGCCCTGTCAAAAGCCATAAAAGCAAGAGCCATTAGTCCTGCTGTTATAAAAGTAATGGGCATCCCCCTGAAGGGTTTCGGTATCCATTCGGTATCAAGCTTTTCCCTGATTGTCGACATGAGAAAAATAGCAAGAAGGAATCCGAGTCCTGCGGCAAAACCGGCTGTAAAGCTCTCAAAGGCTCCGTATTCTTTTTTTACGGCAATAACGGCTATCCCGAGAACAGCACAATTGGTAGTTATCAATGGTAAGTATATTCCAAGAGCCTTGTAAAGCGGCGGAGAAATCTTCTGTATAACCATCTCAACCAGCTGAACCAGCCCGGCTATTACAAGAATGAAGGTTATAATCTGCAAATAATCTATTCCAAATGGAACAAGTATAAAAGTATTAATTGCCCAGGTTGCAAAAGAGGCAATTGACATGACAAAAATAACTGCAAACCCCATTCCAACGGCAGATTCCGTATTTCTTGAAACACCTATAAAAGGACATAGCCCTAGAAACTGGGTTAAAATAAAGTTATTGATAAAAACATAGGTTATTATTATTCCAATAAATGTCATTTTTCACCTCTTTTCTTTTTCATCTCTATCCAGACAAATAACCCCTTCAGATAACCCATAACAAGAAGAGCCCCTGCGGGCAAAGCTATTATTCTGATTGGCCCCCCGCTCCATGGGAGATCGATAACGCCGCTGCTAAGCAATACCGGTACAGGGAATAAAGTAATCTGCCCGGCTCCCAGGATCTCCCTGATCAAGGCAATCAATGTCAAACCAAGGGTGAAACCAATTCCCATCCCAAGGGCATCAAGGATGGAACGGCCGAGGGTGTTTTTATTAGCAAAGGCTTCAGCCCTTCCAAGAATTACACAATTGACAACAATGAGGGGAACAAAAACGCCGAGACTTTCATAAAGGGGGGGAGCGTATGCCTCCATAACCATTTTTACAATAGTTACAAAGGATGCTATTATCACAATATAGGCAGGGATTCTAACCTTCGAGGGAATAAAATTTTTCAACAGCGAAACAAAGATATTTGAACCCAGTAAAACAAAAATAACCCCCGCCCCCATACCAAGGGCATTGATGACCATGGTAGATACCCCAAGAGCGGGGCATAAGCCAAGGGCAAGAATAAAAATTGGATTTTCTTTAAAAATTCCTTTTGTAAATTCATCTCTCATCTGGAACCCTCCGGATTATTTTTCACATATTCCGACCCGGCTTCAAGGGCTCTGCCTATTCCTGCAAAGGTTATGGTGGCCCCGCTGACAGCATCAGGAGAGGAACCTTCGGGACCCACAATATCGCTTGTTGTGGCGCTTGCAACAGCATCGGACTTATCAGACTCTCCAAAAAACCACTCAAAAATACCGGAAGAGCTCTTTTTTTCCGTCTTTTTGCTTTCCCCACCCCCGAGCATGTTCTTCCTCACCGGCACGGGGGTATCGCCTCCCGTACCTATGTATTTATTCATGTACTCCGGATTTTCCGCTTTTTTCCCGAGACCCGGAGTTTCCTCATTCTTCATCAAAACAGCGTTAATGATTACACCGGAGGTTTCATAGGATGCTATAATCTCCATAACGCCCCCGTAGCCCGTACCATTGATCTTCAAAATATATCCAGTACAATTATTGTTGCTGTCGGTCACAGGAAAGTAGCCCTTTATCCCCTCTTTATCATCTTTTGAAACAAGAACCTCCTCCCCTATAGAGCCTTCACGGATGAGTCCTGCCAGAGCTTTATCGAGGTTTTCCTTTTTGATCCTCTCAATCTGCGGAGCAGTTACTGAATTTATCAGCCCAAGAGCAGAAGCCGCAACGGCACAAATCAAGGCAAGCTTACAGCTGATTATTACCATTTGCTTCATCTATATCTTACCTCCATCTTCTTTTTTGTCTTTTGCAATCCCAAACCTTTTCGGAGGGGTGTATCTGTTTATAAAAGCAACGCAGATATTCATAAGCAGAATGGCAAGGGAAACACCTTCAGGCAAAGAACCGTAAAAACGGATCAAGAAAGTCAGAATCCCCGCACCCACACCGAAAATAATCATTCCCTTCCGTGTTAAAGGGGACGTAACCATGTCCGTTGCCATATAAAAAGCACCGAGGAACAAACCCCCTGTAAAAAGGTGAAAGAAAACATCTCCCGTAAAAAACCCGTTGTTATACCTGAGACCCCCGAAAAGAAGAACAAGAAAACCAAAACTTGCTAAATAAGAAACCGGGATCTCCCAGGTGACTATTTTTCTTATGAACAGGATTAAAACCCCGGCCAGAAGAAGTAAGGCTGATACTTCGCCTATACATCCGGAAATATTCCCGATAAAAAGATCCCCATACCCCTCAGGAAGGGAAAGATTAAAAAACGATAAAATATTTTTGTTGATCCATGCTGTAATACCGCTATCCATTCCAGATCTGGGATATGCATCCCTCAAAATTCCCATAGGGCTTTTTGCTCCGCCAGAATAATTCAGCAATGTTGTTTTAACAAATCCTAAAGGTGATGCCCCGCTGAGAGCATCAATCCCCTGATTGGTAATAGGAGCCTTCCACATCGCCATTTCTTTGCTCCATGAAAAAAACACAAACGCACGCCCCGCGAGGGCAGGATTAGCCCAGTTATTCCCGAGCCCTCCAAAACTCCATTTTACAACAGCAATAGCAAACACTGAAGCTATAACGGGAATAAAACCCGGAATGGAAGGGGGCATGTTAAAACCCACTAAAAGGCCTGTTAAAAAAGCACTTCCATCAGTTATGGTGTTTTTCTTAGTAAACAAATTAATAACATACTCGGTGATTACCGCTGATAGAATTGAAACTATCAGAACAAATAAGGCTCTAATTCCGTAAACGTAAACTCCCCAGATTCCCGCCGGAACAAGTGTCAGAATAACTGTCCACATTATTTTAGCGGTGGAATCCCTGCCATGGATTTGGGGAGAGACTCCTATTTTCAAATTCTCTTTTAAGTTCATGCTCCGGCTCCCGTTTTTTTTGCCATATATTTGCCCAGCTTAAAACCATGGACAAGGGGTATGTGAGCGGGGCATGTGTATCCGCAGCAACCGCATTCCTTACAATCCATCAAACCCTTCCTCCCCGCATAATCATATTCGAGATGATCAATCAATTTATATATTTCAGTTGGGTTGAGTCCCATAGGACAGACAGTTACACATCTGCCGCAGGAAAGGCAGTGGGTTTCCCCTGCGGATTTCACTTCCCCCGATGTTAGTGCAAGTATCCCCGAAGTACCCTTTGTAACGGGGGTATCAAGATCGTATATGGAGAAACCCATCATGGGCCCTCCTACAACGATCTTCTCAGGGTTCACCCTGAAGCCCCCGCAATCCTCAATGAGCTCTCCTATCGGAGTTCCTATTCTTACCTTCAGATTAGCGGGATTCTTAATTGCCCCCCCTGAAACCGTCAGAACCCTTTCAATCAATGGCTTTTGATAAACAACGGCCTCGTAAACCGCAAAGACAGAAGCCACATTAGAAACAACAGCACCGATATGTATGGGCAATCCCCCCGAGGGAACCTCCCTGCCGGTTAGAGCTTTTAAAAGCTGTTTTTCATCTCCCTGGGGATATTTCAATTTCAGCGGCACTACCCTTACAGGTATATCAAAACCGACAGCCGCATTCCTCATAAGTTCTATGGCATCGGGTTTATTTTTCTCTATTCCTATAATGATCTCTTCAGGCTCAATCACCCTGGAGATTATTTTTATCCCCTCAATTATTTCGGCTGTTTTTTCTATCATCAACCTGTGATCAGCCGTCAAATAGGGTTCACATTCCACCCCGTTAACAACAAAGCTGCGGACTTTTGAACCGTCGGGGATAGAAAACTTTACATGACAGGGAAACGTCGCTCCACCCAGACCAACTATTCCCTTATCAAATATTATATCCTGTATTTCTTTCGAAGAATATTTTTCCCAATCATCTCCGGTAACTTTTTTCCCCAGGCGGTTAAACTCTCCCTTCAGCTCAATCTCAACGGCCTCGGTCTTTGTTCCGTTGGGAAGATATATTTCTTTAAGACTTTTTACCACTCCGGGAACAGGGGAATGTATCCGGGCAGAGATGAATCCGGTCGATTTCCCGATTAACATCCCCTCGGAAACTTCATCTCCCTCACTAACCAGACATTCCGCAGGCCTGCCGATGTGCTGGGATAACGGTACTACAAAATTGACAGGAAGAGACGTATTCCTGATGGCTTTTTCCTCTGTAAACTTCTTTTTATCCTCTGGATGGATCCCCCCGCGAGGAAATGTTAATAGATCTTTCATGCTGCTAACCATTTTCTCCTTTCTTCTGAACTTTTATTATCATACAAAACCTCCGGTGTCAAATATGTATTCAAAAAAACGAGGGGTGCAAAGGCAAAAAGACAGATAAACAAACAACCCAGCCAGGAAAACAGATCCACAGCCTGTTCTCCTTTTTTGGCATACTTCACAGTACAGAGAATATCCTGATTTTTCAACATTAGCGGTATTCCCGAATGGAGATTAGATAAAATATCGTTAAGCCATTCCGGCGAAAATCTGAAAAATTCCTTTTTTGATTTTTTAATTAGATTACCATCAAGCTGAAAAGTAGAAAGCAATATTTTTTCATTCTTTTCGGGAAGTCGATATGGGAAGCCAAAGAAATAACCCTTCTGGTAGGCTCTATGTGTAATAAAATCACAAATATCAGGTAATTCTTTTATTCCATTGTTTTCAGAGATTCCCACCGACCCACCGGGGCATCTCCAGGGAAAAGAATTCGATTTTTTTCCGCCAACGGGAACTGGAATCAATACACTATCGCCATACCCGAAAAAAACCGGCATCAATGGGGTAACAAGTATCAAGAAAGCAGCAAAAAAAGCTGCAGCAATCCCCATGGGTTCTCTCGCAATTCTATGCTTTATCTTTAAATTCCTGCGAAGTATATTCAGGGTATTTTCAGGGCATATTCTTGTTTGATAGAAAAGGGTATGGATCCGTTTTCTTTTTTTTATCTCGAATATAAAAATATGAAATCCAATAATCATTATATTAGCAGCCGCCCCCGCTAAGATTGAGGGTAAAATAACCGGATTGGAAATAGTTATGAAAATAACTACCGATATGAAAGAAAAAAGATAAAGAAACCTGACCGCGGCAAATCTTGCGGAATCCTGATTTCTTGAACTGTAATTCTGGAAAAAGTTATAGTTTAAAAGGATTGCCTCCAGCGAAAAACTCCATACAAAAAAGAGGAGAATACCAACAGTAATTACAACAGAATCACCATTAATAAAGAGAATTCCCCAGGGGAGGGCTCCGAAAAAATAATATATCCTGCGTCCTTTAAAGAATAATAATATAAATAACAGAAAGAGAATTCCGGACAAAACGGGGGCTGTTTTACTAAAAAGTGACCCGCCCCCGGGATGCCACTCAATACCACAACCGGATAAATCCATACCCAGGCGGGAAAAGAAAAGAATAGGAGTTTTACTGCTTTTTATATATACGATCTTCCATCCATTTTCCGTAACGTTCCCCACTGCTTTCGATTTATGATGATCTCCCGGATGAAAAAAAAGGGGGAGTTTTTTCATATAATTATCAAAACGGGGATCCAGAGATTCGAATCTCTTTTTAAGATCAATAAGTCTAATTTTCTCTTTAGTACCAAAATTACTGATCTCTACAGTCTCGTTTAATTCGGAAATAAATCTATAATTACAATCTTTCAAATGCTCAGTTATCCGCTGCAGATTGTTATAATCGGTTCTAAAAAGTAGCGTATAATACCCCTTCCAGATCTGCCGGTTTGCAACTCGCGAGGGGGGATACAGATAGAAGCAGCAAAAACAGCATACCAGATAAATCAGAAGCGAGATTCCTGAAAATAATACCGGTTTTGTAATCAATTTCATCTTAGAGCTTACAAAAGGCCACGGAAATAAAAAAGCCGAGGAGAATACCCACAGAAACCTCAGAAGTTTTATGCCCGCGGACTTCCTTAACAGGAGAATAGGGAATCTTAAACCGCTTTTGAATCTCGAGGCCAATACGGTTTAGGGCTTCCGCCTGCTTCCCTGAAGAACGCCTTACCCCCAGGGCATCCCTGACAGTCAGTATCCCGTAGCACAATAATGTTATAAATAGGGGAGAATCTATACCCTCAATAAAACCAACGGATGTTGCCAGAGCAGCAACCACAGAAGAATGGCTGCTGGGCATCCCTCCTGTAACAAACAAAAACCCCTTTATACTATCCCTTGAAAATCCCGGTTTTCTTTTTGTAATTTCAATTATCGATTTAATAAACTGAGCAACAAACCAGCTGAAAAAAGCCGAAAGAAAAATGGGATGGTTTATTAGATTGTAGAAAACATTAACACTCTCTTCAGACATACCGGAAGCATTTTCACCCCTGGGGGATTATTTGTCAAGTCGGGAATTCTCCACTGAGGAAGATCTTTTTGCACGAACAGTAATACCCCGGAGTTTGATCTTTATATTATCAGATCTTTGGTATATCCTCATGAATATGATAAGTTTACTGCGCCATATCAACTGGAGACTGAAAGGAATAAAGGTTTTTGCTCTTGTAGGGGAAAGCGGTACGGGGAAAAGTTTCAGGGCAAAGCTGGTGACAGAAAAATATGGAATAGAACTCCTTATCGACGACGGCTTGCTGATAAAAAATAAAAAAATACTCTCGGGAAAATCGGCCAAAAAAGAGAAATCGTATCTTGCTGCGATAAAGACCGCCCTTTTCCACAATAAACTACACAGGCTTGAGGTAAAAACAAGGCTCAAAAAAGAAAAATTCAAAAGGATTCTTCTCATTGGGACATCAACAGGGATGGTAAAAATGATTGCCTCAAGGCTTGACCTCCCTCCTATTTCAAAAATGATCAAAATTGAAGAAATTGCGAAGAAAGAGGAGATACAGACAGCTATCAGGATAAGAAAAATAGAGGGGAAACATGTGATTCCGGTTCCTGCCATCGAAATAAAAAGAAATTACCCCCATATTTTCTATGATTCAATAAAAATATTCTTAAAAAACAAATTCTCATTCTCGAAAAAGGGAAAAGTATTTGAAAAAGCAATTGTTCGCCCGGACTTTAGCAGAAAAGGAAAAATATCGATCTCTGAGGCTGCCCTCTCTCAAATGATTCTCCATTGTATCTCGGAATATAATCAGAAAATTAAAGCTACGAAAATAGTTGTTAAAAACACAGCGAGGGGATACAAAATTACCATTCTCGTTGATATCCCCCTAAAATCCCAGATGTCCAGTGAAATACACGCCCTCCAGGAATATACACTGAGAAACGTTGAACAGTATACAGGGATTATAATAAGCGAAATGAATATCATTATTGATAATTTACTTTGATTTGCCGGATTCGCGGAGGGGGAAAATACCTATCCATGGAGGCATTCCTGGATCTGCAGTTTTTTACTCTGAAAACCAATAACCCTGAATCGAGAGTGGGCACCGGAATTCTTTCCCGAACAAAGCTGCTGCCGGTTTATGTGTTCGGCAATTTATTTTTTCAAATTTTATATAGAAATTATCCATAATATCCTCTACACTGTATCGATATAGAGTTTGACAGAAACGTCCATTATCCATAGAATAGAATAGCCATTGGAGGTCATATGAAAAGGTTTTTACTTTCTTTACTCCTCTTTCCCCTTGTGTTCCTTTCAATATCGGGGGAGGATTCGACATTTTTTGAATTTACAAGCCGCTACTACCATGTCTTTTCGGAATCCAGTCTGGAACATGCCCAGAAAACGGCCATCAAACTTGATAAATACATTAGCTTTTATAACAGCTTTTTTCATTTTAATTTGAACTCCCCCGGATTCAAGTTAAAAGTGAAGCTCTTCAGTAACAAGTTTTCTTTTGATAATTATTTGATGGAACAGATCTCGAGTAAAAAAAATGATTTTGTTTTTCTCAAATATTCGGATATATCCAGAAGTGAGCTGGTTGGAATACTCAAGGAAAATAGCGATTTTACATCCTCTTTGACAGCCCAGAGTTTTGTCCAGTTTCTGCGGTCTTTCATCGATAATCCGCCCCTGTGGCTTCAGGAGGGCTTT
>CAZEKV010000094.1:0-8662 GCA_964512945.1 uncultured Spirochaetales bacterium
GGAAGTTATTTTTTTTTCCTTATTAAAAGAAAGATCCACATCTTCGTTTTTGAGGATATCATTCATGCTGGATTTTTTACTACTTGCAACAGAGACGTCTTTTACAAGAACTTCAAAATCATTATCCTTTTTAATTTTATTATTATGGTAGACACTATCCTTAATTTGATATATTCCATTTTCTACGCCGATTAAAGAGTCTTCTGATTTTTTACAAATATTTTCTAAACTAACTATTTCGATAATACTATTTTCCAGAAGAATATTTATTTTTTTCTTGACATCAGTCTTTCCATTTTCTCCTGAATTCTCATCTATCAGTTCATATATGTCGCTATTTCCTTTATTATTTTTTTCTCTTACTATTTGAAAATTTGTTTTTTTCCCTTCTTTAAATCCAATATACATATTACCATGCTGCGAAATACTCTCTAATTTTGCAGATCCCGCTTCAGGAACAATCCTTTCAAATTCTTCAATTACATTACTCCCCTCATTTATCGAAATACCCTTAACCAACAAGCCATCATTCCTGGGAATCACCTCTTCGACTTCTTCGAGTTCCCCTATTTCTTCCTCTACTTCCTCTACTTCCTCTACTTCCTCTACTTCCTCTACTTCCTCTACTTCTTCGAGTTCTTCGAGTTCTTCGAGTTCCCCTATTTCTTCCTCTACTGACAAACCCGCATTCTGCAATTTCAGACCCGCAGTATCCCCCGAAGAAAACTGACTACTATTTAATACCTCTTCAACTATTTTCTTTATCTCAAGCTTATCATATGCAAAAGCGTTGTCAGCAGTATCCGAGTTAATCACATTAACAATACTCTTCCAGCTTTCATTTATCAACGCATCTACACTTCTTTCCTGTTTCTTTTCTATCTTCCCTATCCCCTCTTTTATGTTCTTCTTTATTTCATCCCCTCTTGAAATCATTTCCTTTCGCCAGGCATCCATACCAAATTCTTCTTTTCGATATAAAAGCTCTTTCATTATTTTAAACTGCAATTTCCGTATTCTGGAAACCATGACTTCCGAGTTATCCTGCCGCGAATTAAATATAAAGAATATGATCAGATATACTGTAACAAAAATGGCGGCCAGAATTATATTAATAAAAAACGGATTTAATAATAACTCATTCTCATCAATAATATATCCTGTCTTAACACCATGAAGGGAGTTGTAACATAGATAAGCGGTTTCAAAATTATCGAGTTTTTTAAACCCAACCGTATTGTCAAAGGATCTTTTCCATTTTTTATCAATTTCATCTTTCAGATTATCGATATTTCGATTTATTTTATATACAACATACCCATTCCCATTAACAACTTTAACATCCTCGTTGTATCCAATGACACCTTTGTCCCTCAAATATTGGCTTAAAACCTCAATAGATGTATAAAATAAAATAGATCCCAGCCGGTTTTTGTTCTTATCTTTTAAAGAAAAAATATACGCTATTAGATTCTTATTATAACAAAGCTCTGTTCTCCCATTACCCTTCAGTAACTCCAGCTCAGCATTGTATTTATATATTATTTTATTATTGTCTCGCGCCTTTTCATCATCTCTATTGGAACTAAAATGTATATTTCCATTCCGATCAATAACCCTGATAAAAACCAGATCGGTATTCTCAAACAATATTCTTTTTACTTTTTTTTCCCGCTCCACTATCCTGTCAGTATCCAGCTCATCCAAAAAAAATTCACAGGTGGGCAATTCTTCTTTAATTTTCTTATAAACGCTTATTTTATTCGAATTGTAATTATTTATTTCGTCTCTTATCTTCTCTAATCTGGTCTCGACCAGGCCTATTACTTTATTGTTGTAGTACTTTTCTTCAATATTTCTGACAAAATCAGTAAATTTTAACAGAAAAAGCATTAGACAAACCAAACATGTAAGGATCAAGCTTAATGCTATCCTGGTGATAGCTTTCATTTTTCTCTCCACAAGACCGCTGTTTACATTCTATAGCATAATGTAAACAAAACAATAACAAACACGGAAACTTTATTCCACACTTCCTTAATACTTATCGGATCTCGTACAAGCATTTTTAACTGCTGAAAGAAAAAAAGAGAGGGCAGCCTCTCTTTTCAATCTTATTCCCCACTTAAAATTGTTTTACTATTCTCATCCTTATCATCGGGAACACCACCTTCCGGTGCCATTCCGCCATCATCCTCGTTTATTATGGTTTTTTCAGCATCACCCGGAATGCTTTTAGCTTTTTCTTTTTTCGTTAAAACTTCGCTATCCCCGGCCAATATCGTCTTTTCATCTCTATCTTTTTTTTCAACTTTTGTAGTTTGTAGTGATTCTTTTTTGGTCCTGGTTTTTTTGGAGACAGATTTTACTTTTTCCCCGGAATCTACCCTTTTTGCAACCTTTCCGGATTCAGTCTTAATTGTTTTCCCTTTGCTTTCATTCCTGCGGCTTTTTGCAACCGGCTTCCCCTGGTTTTTTCCCTTTTTTCTCCTGTCATCTTCCTTTCTTTCTATAAGTTCCAGGAAAACCATTTCAGCGGCATCACCTTTCCTTCTTCCCAATTTCAGAATTCTTGTATATCCACCCGGTCGCTCCTTGAATCTAGGACCTATTTCCGTAAAAAGTTTGGTAAGCACTGCTTTACTGTATAACTTTCTGGCAATCATTCTTCTATTATGTACAGAATCATCTTTTGCTCTTGTTATCATTTTTTCGGCAGTCCTTCTTACTTCCAGAGCCCTGGCCTTTGTTGTCTTAATCCTTTCCCATTTAAACAAAGAAGTAGCCATATTTCTCATAAGTGCTTTCCTATGGCTGGCTTTTCTACTCAATTTGTTGTAGCCTGCTTTATGCCTCATTTATATCTTCCTTATTTTCTTGTAATTTCTTGATATCTTTCAAAACACTATAATCCGTCATTCCAAGGCTTAAATTCCAGTCTTTTAATTTTTCTTTTATTTCCAGTAATGACTTTTTCCCGAAATTCCTTGTTTTCGCAATATCATCTTCGGTTCTCTTTGTTAAATCACCAATAGTTTTTATATTTGCATTTTTCAAACAATTACTTGATCTGACGGATAATTCCAATTCCTCAACCGGCGTTTCAAGCATTGCTTTTATTCTTTCCTCATCTTCATCAATGTCTTCGTCTTTTCCAACAGAGTCCTCATCAAAATTTATAAAAATCGTGAAATGATCCTTGGCAATCTTTGCCGCTTCTGCAATAGCATCCTCCGGTGATATCGTCCCATCTGTAACAACCTCCAGATTCAGTTTATCATAATCATTTCTCTGCCCAACCCTTGTATTTTCTATAAAGAAACTCACCCTTCTTATTGGAGAAAAAATTGAATCTATTGGAATAGTCCCAAGTATTTCAACATATTTTTCGTTCACCTCAGCAGGGACATAACCCCTTCCAAGATCAATCTGCAATTCTATCTCAATATTAGCATTCTTTGTTAGAGTCGCTATTTTTAACTCTGGATTCGCAACCAGAACATCACTACTTTTACTGATATCCAAACCGGTTATCTCTCCGGCTCCTTTTTTCTCAATTATTATTGTCCGTTGTTCTTCTTCCTCGTTCAGCTTGACCTTCAACATCTTCAGATTGCCGATAACAACAGGTGTTTCTTCAATGATTTCAGGAATTGGTTCGTACTCACTCGAAAGAACGTGAGGAGTACCGTTCTGGTCATAGGTTGTAATTCTTACAGCTGTAACCGCATATCCCTGTATGGAGGACAATAATATTCTTCTCAAGGTATTACCAATGGTAGTTCCATATCCTCTTTCGTAAGGGTAAGCTGTTATTATTCCGGTATTAGCTTCCTTAGCTTTTGTTTCAAATGTTATTCCCTTCGGCCTTTTAAATCCCTTTAAGAGGTTTTTACGCGCCATTTATTCACCTACCTATTTGTACAATTTGGATCTCTACTTTGAATAGAGCTCAACAATTAGTTGTTCCTTTACATCTGCAAGATCAGCAATATCCTTTCTTGCCGGTAAAGCCTTAATAGTTCCTTTAATAATATCAGGATCGACTTCCAGCCATAAAGAAACACCGGACTTAGTATACTCTTTCAAGCTCTCTTTAATTACAACCATTTTTTTACTATTCTCAGCAATCTCAACAACATCACTCTCCTTTACCAGATATGAAGGAATATTTACCTTTCTCCCATTGACAAGAACATGACCATGAGAAACCAACTGCCTGGCCTGCTTTCTGGAAGAAGAAAATCTCATACGGTATACAACATTATCAAGCCGCCTTTCAAGCAGCACTATTAAATTGTCACCGGTTTTGCCCGACATCCTGTCAGCCCTGGCAAAAAATATTCTGAACTGCTTCTCGTACATTCCATAAGTACGCTTCACTTTCTGTTTTTCTCTCAACTGTACTCCATAGTCAGACAGCTTCTTCATCCTGACTCTCTGACCCTTCCCCGGAGGATTTTTCTTTTTAGCTACCTGGCACTTCGGACCATAACATCTCTCACCCTTTAAGAACAACTTCTTTTTCTCAGCCCTGCACAATCGACATTGAGGTCCCCTATATCTTCCCATTTATTTTCTCCTAATTATACTCTTCTGCATTTTCTTGGCCTGCATCCGTTGTGGGGTATCGGCGTAATATCCTTTATACTCCTGACCTTAAGCCCCAGAGCCCCCAAAGATCTTATCGCAGACTCACGTCCAACCCCCGGACCCTTTACAAAAACTTCAACTTCTCTCAGTCCAAAATCCATAGCTTTTTTTGCAGCCGTCTCCGCAGTTGTTTGTGCTGCAAAAGGAGTGGATTTCTTTGCTCCCCTAAAATTTAATGAGCCTGCACTTGCCCATGACAGAGCATTTCCCAGACTATCGGTTATTGTAACAATAGTGTTATTAAAAGTCGCCTGTATATAAACCTTCCCCTGATAAACTGTTTTCTTCTCTTTCTTCTTTTTAATCTTTGCCAATTATAAACCCTCCAGGCTATTTAGCCGCCTTTTTCTTTCCAGCAACAGTCTTCTTTTTCCCTTTTCGTGTTCTGGCATTTGTTTTTGTTCTCTGCCCTCTTACAGGCAATCCCTTCCTGTGCCTGAGCCCCCTATAACAACCGATATCCATCAACCTTTTTATATTTAACCCAACTTCCGATCTCAAACTTCCCTCAACCTTAAAATCTTTCTCCAGGGTCTTCCTTAATTTATTAACTTCTTCAGAAGAAAGATCATTTATTTTAGAATCGGGATTAATCCCTGTTATTTCACAAACTTTAACTGCTGAAGCCCTCCCTATCCCGTAAATATAGGTCAGGGCAATTTTAACACTTTTATTCGGTAAATCAATCCCGGCGATTCTTGCCATATTTAACTCCTATTTCTGTCTCTGCTTATGCTTTGGATTTTCACAAATTATCCTTACCACACCACGCCGCTTAATAACCTTGCATTTTTCACAAATCGGCTTAACACTAACACGAACTTTCATGCCATTCTCTCCTTATAAATTCCTCGAACTGATTTTCCCCTTTCTAACCAAGCCGTCATGGTGATGCATCCTTAGATGACCTTCAATCTGTGACATTGTATCAAGGTCAACACCTACCATGATTAAGAGGGATGTACCCCCCATTAAAATAGCCGCTTGATACGGAAACCCAAAAAACTTATTGATTATCGTAGGGATAATGGCAATAAAAGCCAAAAATAACGAACCCGGAAGTACAATCCTATTTAGAATTTTTGTTAAATACATCTCAATATTCTCAGTTCTGATCCCGGGTATTGATCCCCCGTTTTCCCTTATCTGTTTTGCAATCTCTATCGGATTTAAGGAAACCTGGGTATAAAAATAAGCAAAGCCAATAATAAATAATGCATAAGCCACTACCCACGGCCCTCCCTGCCACCTGAACCAATCGGCAAAAACACCAAGCCATTCGATCTTCTTTCCAAGCTGTCTCGCTATCTGCAGCGGAAAGGTCAGAATCGCCGAAGCAAAGATTACAGGCATAACCCCCGAGGGATTTATTTTAAAGGGTATGTAGGTATTCTGCCCCGCATAAACCTTCCGTCCAACAATCCTCTTTGCATAATGAACAGGGATTTTTCTCTGCCCCTGCTGCTCGTATATGACGAGTGCCACTACAACAACAAATATTATCATAATCCCGAATATTGATATTGGGTGGATATTCCCTCCGTTTGGCTCGAGTTCACGTATAAGACTGCTTGCCGCCCTTGGAAGCCGCGCAACAATACCGGCAAATATTATTAACGAAATACCATTCCCTATCCCCCGACGTGTTATCTGCTCTCCAATCCACATCAAAAAAACCGTTCCCGTAGTTACCGTAATTATCGCAATAATCGAAAATTGAAGTTTGTCCATAGTCACAGCCTTTGGGACACTATCTGCATAATGGGTGAGGGTATAGGCCTGGATCAAACAAATAATAACGGTACCATACCTTGTATACTTTTGTATCTTTTTTCTTCCACCATCTTCCTGGGAAATCTTTTTTAATTTTGGAAAGGCCATCATTAACAACTGCATGATAATTGATGTCGATATATAAGGCATAATCCCCAGCATGAAAATTGAAAACTTGGAAAAAGCCCCGCCCGTAAAGAAATCTATATATTCCTTGAAGCCCATCTCACCGGTCTGGCCTGTTCCGCTGTAATAATCATTCAAAGCAGACACGTCAATTCCAGGGATAGGGAGCGCAGCCCCCAACCTGAAAACTACAAGCATCAATACGGTAAAAAATATTCTATTTCTAAGATCACGTATTTTAAAAATGTCCAGAACAGGATTTTGTGCCATCTATTTTTCCTACATTATTTTTTTTGAACTGTTCCGCCGGCTTTCTCCAACTTTGCCATAGCCCCGGCAGAAACCTTATCAAGATCGAAATTCAATTTTTTATCAATCTCACCATTTCCCAGAAGTTTAATCGGTAAATTTTTCTTCTTAATAATCTTTTTTTCGAGAAGAGTCTCTCTATTGACAGTCTCTCCCGCTTTATACTTGTCCTTCAAATCTCCAATATTTACAATAAGCCATTCCTTCTTGAACCTTCCATTCTTGAAACCCCTTCTCGCAATTCTCCTGTACAGAGGCATCTGCCCGCCCTCAAAGCCAGGCCTTGTTCCACCACCGGATCTGGAATTCTGTCCCTTCGTACCCCTTCCTGAAGTAGTCCCCGAACCTGACCCCTGGCCTCTGCCTACGATTTTCTTCTTTTTTACTGCATTCTTAGGTGCTCTTAAAAGGTTCATTTTATCTCCTCTACTTCAACCATATGGGAAACTACTTTTACCATTCCATCGATAACAGGACTTTTCTCTTTTGTAACAGTATGGCCTATCCTTTTTAGACCAAGAGCCTTTATTGTTTTTCTCTGAACAGGCCTCTTACCAATAAGGCTTCTCTTTAGTTTAATTCTGACCTTCATATCAACCCCACATTTCCATCAGGGTCTTTCCCCTGTTCTTTGCCACTACTTTCGCATTCATGACTTGTTCCAATCCGCTAAAGACAGCTTTGACAATATTGACAACGTTTTTTGAACCCAGAGATTTGCTCAAAATATCGTGAACCCCAACAACCTCCATAACTGCTCTAACAGGTCCGCCGGCTATTACACCGGTTCCGGGCGCAGCTGGTTTCAACATTATTTTTGCACTCTTAAACTTACCCATTGTCAGATGGGGAAGAGTGTCATTCTTAATCGGTACATTTATAAAATTCTTCTTTGCATTTTCTATGCTTTTCTTAATAGCTTCTGAGGCATCATTTGCCTTACCAAAACCAAGCCCTACCTTGCCTTTCTGATCTCCAACAACCATGAGAGCCGAAAAGGAAAAACGCCTGCCTCCCTTCGTAATCTTAGCCACCCTGTTCAATTTGACGAGCTTTTCAAGATATTCTTTTTCGTTTGTCTTATTTCGTCTTTCCATTTCTTCTCCTATATCTGTATGCCGGCTTTTCTAACACCCTCTGCAATCGCTTTAACAATCCCATGATAAACAAAGCCATTCCTGTCAAAAACTATCCTTTCAACTTTCTTTTCTTTCAATCTCGTGCCCATTATCTCGCCAAGCTTTTCGGCATCTTTAACATTATTTTTTATATTTAGCAGTTCTTTTTCAAGATTACTTGCCGAGGCAATTGTTTTCCCCTCATCATCATTTATGACCTGAACGTACATATGCCGGTTGCTCTTAAAAACACTCATCCTCGGCCTTTCTCCCGTCCCGGAAACCCTTTTTCTCACATGCCTTTTTCTACGCAATCTTCTCTTTGCTTGTTCTACCAGTCTTTTCATTTTTTACGCTACCCCGGATTTACCTATCTTTCTTCTGATATTCTCAGTTTCGTATTTTATTCCCTTTCCTTTATAGGGTTCGGGTGGTCTCAAGGATCTTATTTCGGCTCCAACCTGCCCAACCCTCTGCTTATCAACACCGGCAATCATGATTTTATTATTCCCCTCACACGTAATCTCAACATCATCCGGGGCAATGTACTCTATCTGGTTTGAATAACCCAGATTCAATAACAACGATCGTCCCTTTACCTCTGCCTTGTATCCAACACCATTTATCAAAAGGGATACCTTAAAACCATCTACGACCCCGATAACCATATTATTGATAACATT
>CAZEKV010000095.1:0-8619 GCA_964512945.1 uncultured Spirochaetales bacterium
TGACTATAAATCATATTTGCGTATAAAAGTTCCCATCGATGATGTTGAGAAATGGATTAGTTCTCTTAGTCCTCCTTATAGCAATTCAACCACCTATGCAGTTCCATTGACAAAGCAAGAATGGTGGATCCCGGAGAGTGACTTTAAAAGCAAAACCCTCTATGAAACAGCAAAATACTTTAATTGTTTTAATGGCTGGTTGTGTGTCGATAAAATTAACGGATATATTTATGCGTATACATTTACTCGATAACGATTGATGCTACCCATGCTCCCCTATGTGTCAAGATAGATAAAGCATCAACTTAAAAGGGGTGTTTTTTAGGGGCACCGCCTTTTAAGGAGATCTCTAAAAATCCCTTATTAAAAAGCTGGGTATGAAAAAAAATAAAAAAAATAACAGGGGTTCTATAAGTGGCCTTAACATATTACCTTAGTGTCTCTTGAAATTATTTATGATTTGTCTGATATAAAATACTTGACCTTTTTATTTTTATTCTAAACCCTTTTTTTAACACAAAGTGTGGTGGTAATTTCGTAACCACCTCACCTACATATACTTGGTTATCACTCAAGATCAATTTTAGATCCAGGTAGCCGCTTTCATACTCAACCTCATTATCTTCTGGCGGTGAAATTGCAAAAAAGGCTCGCACAGTATATTGTTTCCCAATTTCAATTTTGACCGTTTTCTTAAAACGAGGAATCTTATCTATTATTTCCAATAACTCCCCTGGATAATACCCCTCGATTTTCGCGTTGTCTAAATTAAATATGTGGTATTTTTTTTCTATTAAATCTCTTTGAAATTGGCATACATTCTTGTCTTTCAAAATAACTCCTTTCCGGTGACCTCTGAAAACCTGATTTTTTCTAAGATCAATTTCAACTACTGTCTCCCCGTTTCGCGGGGAGACAGTAGTTGAAAAAATAAAAAAACAACAGGGTTTATAGAGCTGACCCTACCCCACCTTTCAACCATCCGTAGGATTGTTTTCAGCACATTTAGCATACTCTCATATTCGATTAGTGTCATCCCTTTTAATCTTTTCTGAGGTCTTTCTTCATTATATTCTTTCCACCAGCCCTTTCTAAGATAGTTGCAACTTATAGATCCAGGATGTGCCTGATTCCCCAACTTTTACAAAGCCCTGGGAGTCATACAATTTTCGTGCAAAGTTCGAAGGATCAACACTTAAACTTAAGGCAGAAAATCCATCTTTTCGAGCCTTGCATATTAGTTCTTTTAATAAAACTCGACCTATGCCTTTCGATCGATAATCTGAGCAGATTCCAATTCCCAATTCAGGGATATCAGAATTGATAAAACCATATGAATGATTGGATTCTGTCCATAACCGAAACCATGCAGCACCAATAGAGTTTTCCCCATTTTCGGCAATAACTACCCGATCACCAATGCGTCCCCAATTTAATACCAGTTTTTGGAATTCTTGATTTTTAGAAAATTCCTTAATATCGGGACGGGACATTTGCGGATTCCAAAAGAAGGCTTCGAAAAGCATTTCTTTTATAAATTCCAAATCGTCGATATTTCCTAACCTAATTTGCATATGCCTCTTGTTGAAAAATAATTTTTTGGCACTGTTTAACGAACCTGCAGGAACAAAGACTATGCCATATGCCCCCTATAAGAAAACACACCGCCCGTAAAGACAGAAATAACATAGAATCAAAACAAGCTTATCGCCCTTTTAAATCCTGCAATAGAACCTTCAATTGTCCTCATGTCCCTGCAGAAAGCAATCCTGAAATAGCCGGGAGCCCCAAAGCCGGTACCCGGAACGGTTAAAACCAGTTCTTTCTGGAGTATTTTGACAAATTCAAGATCATCCCCCCCCGGAGCATGGGGGAAGAGGTAAAAAGTTCCACCGGGTTTTGTAAGCCTATACCCCATATCCGACAACGCCCGGCATAGAATGTCTCTTTTTTTTTCGTATACAGCAATATCAACACTGCAGCCCTGAAGCCGCCCAACAACCCGCTGCATAATTGCCGGAGCATTAACATATCCCAGGATCCTGTTAGAAAGGATCATTCCATTAATCAAATCGCCACAGTCTTCTGCCATAGGGTGCAGGGCGATATACCCGATTCTTTCTCCCGGTATTGACAGATCCTTGGAATAGGAGGTTGCAATAATACTATTTTTATAGCTTGTAAAAACCGAGGGGACAACCAGCCCGTCAAAAACAATTTTCCTGTATGGTTCGTCACTCAGAAGGTATATTGTCCGCTTAAATTCAAGACTTTTTCTTTCCAGCATTTTACCCAGTGCATTCAGGGTTGATCTGGAATAAATTTTCCCGGTTGGATTATTTGGCGAATTTATCAACACAGCAGCGGTCTTTTTTGATATTTTTTCCGACATCCTCTCTATATCAAGATCAAAATCATTTTTAACAGGAACCATTTCAAGGCTTCCTCCATGATTTTCAGCATAGAATTTGTACTCAACAAAGCATGGAGCTGTTGTTATAATATTATCCCCAGGATTCAGGATTGTCTTGAAAATCGTATTTAAAGCCCCCCCGGCTCCGCAGGTCATGATTACATTTTCACAGGAAAGATTTACTCCCTGCTCTTTTGATACATATTCAGCAACACTTTTTCTTACATCAGAATAGCCGGCATTCGACATATAGGCGTGTTTCCCCGGACAGATGGAAGCCGCAACATCAACTAATGCTTTCTTAAAGGCCTCCGGTGGCTCTACGTCAGGATTCCCGATGCTTAGATCAAAAACCCTGTCAGCACCATATTCCTTCTTCAACTGAGTACCTGCCTCAAACATTTTCCGGATAAATGACGAAGCCTTCATTTTGTTTTTAATGTCATTCGATATTGCCATAGGATCTCCATGCCCTTGATATTTATAGTTTTCAGAATAGATTAAGTATCTTTCAGGATTAATTTTGCATCCAGGGCAATCCATTTTTCCCCTGTATAGACAATTGGATTTATGTCCATCTGGCTGAACCGCTCACCCATCTGCGAAATTAGCCTCGATACCTTTGAGACTATCCCGGCCAGCTCTTTTTTATCTATGCCTATGCCCCTGTAACCCTCAAAAATAGGGGATAGAATTAATTCATCGAGCATTCTTGAGGCCTCTTCCAGCGAACAGGGGGCAAGCCTGAAAGAGACATCTCTATAAATTTCCGTCAGGATCCCTCCCGCCCCAACCATTATGGAGGCTCCGAAAACCGGATCAACAATGGCACCTATGATAAATTCACTGCTCAAAAAGTTAGACTGCTCTTCGATTAGAATCCGTTGACCCGGGAATTTACTCCGGAGCCTTTCTACAGCCTCAAGGACGTCTTCTGGTTTCAGGTTAAGAACAACCCCTCCCAGATCGGTTTTATGGAGTATCTCGGGGGAGCAGACCTTCGCCACGTGGAGTCCTGTAAAAGTGCCGGCGTTAATTTTCTCCCCGGGCTCAACAATAACGCCATCGGGGATACCTACCCCTGAATCTTTTAAAAGCCGCTTAACCTCAAATTCATCCGGTTTGCCCGGTATTTTAAGTTCGCTAACCCATTTTTCAAAAATTGATCTCATATACCTATCTCTCTATCCGGCTTACTATCTCTGCCCTTTCAACAAGGAAACGTGCCGCTCTGACAGTTCTGAATATCGAGGGGAAACCAACAACCCCCGCATCATGAAAAGCCCTCAGATGCCTGTCGGTAAAAGGGCCGTATTGTGAAAAAACTATTACCGGTTTTGGAGATTTTTTAACCCTTTCCGAAATCAGTTTTTCCAGAAGATCTGTAATCCCCGGAGGAGCAAAAAAGGATATGCATATTACAATATCCACTCCTTCATCTTCAATCAAAGCATCCAGGGCCGCCGCAAACATCCTGTCATCAGCACTGGCTGTAATGTCAACAGGATTGGAACAGGAGGCGAATTTAAAGGTTTTCTCCCTGATTATGGCCTTTGTCTTATCAGAGAGTTTTGCCATCCTTAGCGGAAACGATACCCCTCTCTTTTCAATGTAATCCGTACACATAACCCCGTATCCCCCGGCGGGTGTTAATACTGCAACTCTATTCCCCGGAGCAGGGGGAAGCATCGAAAGGGTTTTGGAGGCATCACAAAGCTCTTCATCATCAAAAACCCTCTGTATTCCATACTGCCGAAAGGCTCCGCTCACAACATTGTCGGAACCTGCAAGTTTTCCTGTATGAGAGCTGACCGCCATCGCCCCACTGCTGGTACGTCCTGCTTTCAAAACTACAACAGGTTTTTCCTTCGTTACCCTTTTTGCTTCTTCGAGAAAATCTCTGCCATTTTCAATATTCTCAAGATAAAAAGCTATACAGGCTGTTTTTTTGTCTTTTCCAAAATACCGTAAAAAATCTATCTCATTCAGATCACATTTGTTTCCCAATCCGACGAAGGCTCTCATTCCAAACCCTGTATTACTGGCATAACCGGGAGCCTCAACGCCCACAGAACCACTCTGAACAATACAGGCCACACCCCCGCCGTCAGCAAGAGCCTTATCCCCATGTTCAACAAATATTGTATCAATACCCTCTTCCGGCAGAAAAATCCCCAGGGAATTCGGGCCAAGGATCCTTGTGTTGTATTTTCCGGGAACATCCTTCAGGAGTTCTTCCAGTCTTTTACCCTCAGGACCTGCTTCTCCGAATCCTCCTGCAACAACAATCACACAGGGGATCCCCTTTTTTCCGCATTTTTCTGCAGAAAAAACAGCCTTCTCTGCGGCTATTGTAATAACCGCCATATCGATATTATCCGGCAGTTCCTCTACACTGTGAAACACCCTGTATCCAAAAATTTTATCAGCTTCAGGATGAACGGGGAAAAGTTCCAGACCCGATTTCATCAAACATTCAAAGATTATCCGTCCTACCCTGTCCCTTGTTTCCGTTGCCCCGATAACAGCAATCCTTGCAGGATTAAGGAGGTGTTTTAGCGTTTTCATAAAGTATGCTCTGCCTCTCTTCCAGAGCGGAAAGCCTTAAGATTTATATCCACTATTTTTTCGCCCTTCGAAGAAAAATACTCCCTGATTGAATCCTCGAGGATTCCTTCTTCCAGTTCAAGTTTTCTTGATACGGCTCCTACCATAACCATGTTGGTGGATCTAGGGGAACCGGCTTCGACTGCGAGTTTTTTTGACTCAACAACAATATATGAGGGAAGGGATTTTATGTTCGAATGAATAAAGGATTTCTCAGGATAATCGGGGATGTTGACAACAGGATCAAGCGAGGTAATAAGGATCCCGTCCGATCTCAGATAATCGAGGTAGCGTAACCCCTCCAGGGGTTCCATACTTAGCAGGATATTTGCCGATCCCCTTTGAATTAAATCACTTTCAATCTCGCTGTCCGATATCCTCAAATGAGCCTGAACAGCCCCTCCCCTCTGAGCCATGCCGTGGACCTCTGACTGGCGGACAACAAACCCGCTCTTCATGGCTCCTCTGGTTATTACAGCGGCGACAGATAAGACTCCCTGTCCCCCTACTCCCGACAGAATTATATCGCATTTCATCATTTTTTACCCTTTTTCCTTTTAACAGCAGTTTGTATACATTCCCTCAAGGAAATTATTACCGACAACCCCCTGTATTCCATCTCTTTTCTTATAATTTCGACATTTTCATCGAGGTGTTTTTTTAATGGATTTATAACCCGGAGATGCTCTTCAGGAACTCCGACACCCCTTACAAGGCGTTCTATTTGGGGAGAAGAAAGAATGGTCTTCTGTCCCCCTGTCATGGCGGTGGTACTATTATCCATAATGATAACTGTCATATTTGTATTTGAGGTGTATGCATCTATAAGAGAAGTTATCCCGGAATGGAGAAAAGTACTATCACCAATCGTTGCTACAACATACTCACAGCCGGCTTCTGCAGCACCTTTTGCCATACCTATCGATGCCCCCATACATAGAATAGTTTCAATTGCTTTGTATGGAGGGAGTGCACCAAGGGCATAGCAGCCGATATCGGAGGTTACGATACTATCTTTATATCTGCTTCTCGCAAGGCTTAAAGCCTCATAGGTGTCACGATGAGAACAGCCCTGACAAAGCTGGGGGGGACGCCCGGGGAGGCTATTCACCTCTATGCTTATCCCTTCTTTTTTCGACAGCCCGAGCGCCTTCCTTACATTGTCTGGATTCAGCTCTCCTGTCCGCGGAAGCATACCGTCCATTTTACCTGAGACAGGAATTGTTTCAGGTAAAATACTCCTCAATTGATTTTCAATAAAAGGATATCCCTCTTCGATTAATACTACTTTTTTAACATGCCTGGATAACTCCACTATCTTTTTATCCGGCACAGGGTACATCCCGATACGAAGATGGGAGGGTCTCCCGGATAAATCCTCTATATTTTCAAGATAATAATTAGTTCCAAGTCCTGAAGTGATTATTCCGTATTCAGTAAAATCAGAATTTATTTCGAGTACGTTAAACGGGGATCTTTCACTACACTCTTCATATTTTTCCTGATCCGCAAGGAGCTTTTTCCAGCTTTTTCTTGAAAGAGCGGGGAGGGTCATCCATTCATCGGAATTTTTCGGCTTGTTAACGGGTTTCTGTTTCTCCTGTTTTCCCCTTTTCACAACCGCCCTTGAATGGGAAAGCCTGGTTACAAGCTTAACCATCACAGGTATATGGAATTTTTCTGAAAGATTAAATGCTTCGAGGGTCATTTCATAAATTTCCTGATGATTCCGGGGTTCAAAACAGATAATCCCCGCAAAATCGGCGTAAAATCGGCTGTCCTGTTCATTCTGGGAAGAGTGCATCCCGGGATCATCCGCTACGGCGAGAACCAATCCCCCATTTATTTTAAGCAATGCCGAATTGATAAAAGCATCCGCCGCCACATTCAAACCAACGTGTTTCATAGAGACAAGAACGCGCCTCCCCGCATAGGAAACCCCAACGGCTCCCTCGTAGGAGGTTTTTTCATTCGTACACCACGAGGCCAGAAACCCCCCGTCATCGGCATGTTCCTGAAGGAATTCCATTATTTCTGTTGATGGGGTTCCCGGGTATCCATATGCGGCAGTAATTCCCGCATCAATTGCCCCCGCACCAAGGGCTTCTGCCCCCAAAACCAGCATTTCCGACATAGCCTTCTCCTTAAGGATTGCAAACAGGTAATATTCTTCGAAGTTTTTACCAACCTGTCAAGAACATTTCTTGAATATTATACGTACTATAGCATATTATTGCAAATATAATTTGTTTTTCTCTGAAATTTACCCCGGTTGATGATTTATCATACCAAAAGAAGGAATCCTATTCGGTAAATTCCCTCCCGAAAAGCACACCCCCTGGAGAAGCAACAAAAAAGACAGGGTTTAAAATAGTATTTGAAAACGGATTTTCTAATCTATGGGAATATCTGTGTCACTTTTAACAGTAGACAGAACAAACATCGTATTTACACGTCCGATATTCGGAATCTCAGAAAGCTTTTCAAGAGCAAAGGACTCGTAGCTTTTTATATCGCTTGTAATCACTTTCAAAAGGAAATCCTGACTCCCCGAAATATGATAACACTCCAGAACCTCCGGTATATTGCTGATGTCTTCGGCAAACTGTTTTATGGTTCTTCCCGAATGTTCCTTCATATACAATTCAACAAATGCAATAATTGGTTTACCTACTTTCTCAGGATTTACAAGGGCTACATATTTGTTAATAATACCGGCATTTTCGAGTTTCTTTACACGCTCCAGTGTCGTTGCCGGAGCCAATCCTACCCTCGAGGAAAGATCCGAATTCGTAATCGAACCATTCCCCTGTAAAATCCTCAGAATCTTTTTGTTTGTGTCATCGATTTTCTTCATGAGCATAAGTATATTTTTTAATTTAAGCTATGTCCATAAAAAAAGAAATTATATTGATTTTTCTACATTTTTTATAATATTAGTATGCCATTCAAGGAGATATTTTTCATCTTCCGCTTTTGAAGATTTCACATCAGCCATAATTCTAAACACGGGTTCGGTTTTTGAGCCCCTCATCCATAAGAATCCAACTGCAGCGTTATTCCTGTCCCGGAACAACACCTTAAAGCCCCCATCCTCGTTCCCCGATCTGAAGTTGGAGCCCATCCCACACCTGCTGTGTATCCCCTCATAGTTCCATATCTCCCAGGAAGATATCCCAAAGCGTTTTTCAAAAATATTCCTGTCGATTTCCCATTTTTCCAGAAAAACCTTTTCGTACCCTGATTTTAATTTTCCATGATTGAGATCCCCAACGGGATAAACAGCTCTGTCTTCCGAAACTCCCGTTGTCTGAAAGGAGGGAAGAGTGTTAATAATATCGCTAAGCGAATAATCCTTTTTTTGATAATCCTTCTTATCCTGATTCCTGCACCAAAGTTCAAACAATCCGGGTCTTCCCTTTGAGGATCCTAACCGCAGGAGTTTTAACAAAGAACCCACTGTATTTATCGGATCCCTGACAGCCGCCGGATGGGTGATATTCCCGCCGTTAGAGCCCTCTCCCAACAATCTTATAGTCCAGCCTTTTTTTCTTAAGTCCTCGGCCAACCCTACCACATTGGCCTCACCTACTTCCGTC
>CAZEKV010000096.1:0-8609 GCA_964512945.1 uncultured Spirochaetales bacterium
TATGGTGAATCTATAAGGGAAATCATTCAGTCATTAAGGCAATATGTTGATACAAAGAGGGATTTAATCAAAAGAAGTGTTAATCTGATTGACGATAAGGATCTAAAGAAAAAGGGCAGGAAGATACTTTCATTTTTTAAAAATGTTAATATACATCAGGATGAAATTGTAAGATTCTCTGAAAAGTATATTAGTACATCCAAAAAAATAAAAAGACTTGAGAATGATAAAAAGAAAATTGAACAACGTCTGCATGTTTCAAGTTTAAAAGAGCTTAGAAATCTTGGAAGAGGTCTTGCTATTACAGACGAGAGAAGAAAGATAGAGGAAGAATTAAATCTGAAGTCCGATGAAATAAAGGAAAAAATACGGCATATACAAATAAGTGAAAAGAAGCTGGATGAAATCGAGAATGATTTTGAGGATACAACGGAGAATATCCTTACAAAGACCACTGAAATCACCAGAGGCAAAAAAATGATGAAAACTGCAAAAGACAGGTTGATTAAAGCCAATTTGCGTCTTGTAGTTAGCATCGCAAAGAAATATACAAACAGGGGACTCCATTTTTTTGATCTTGTCCAGGAAGGGAATATAGGATTAATCAAAGCTGTAGAAAAATTCGAATACAGGAAGGGTTATAAGTTTTCTACATATGCAACCTGGTGGATTCGTCAGGCAATAACAAGATCAATTTCCGATCAGGCTAGAACTATAAGGGTGCCGGTTCACATGATTGAACAGATAAATAAGGTTGTGAGGGAGTCCAGACAGCTGTTGCAGGTGCTTGGCAGAGAGCCTTCCGATGAAGAAATAGCTGAAAGGCTCGGATGGTCCGTTATCAGGGTAAAGTCCGTTAAAAACGTTGCGAGGGAGCCTATTTCCCTTGAAACGCCTATTGGTGAAGAAGAGGATTCTTTGCTGGGTGATTTTATAGAAGACAAGGATGTTGAAAATCCGGCCAGTCAAACCGCTTTTAAACTTTTGCAGGAACAGCTGGGTGATGTCCTTGAGACCTTGCCTCCCAGAGAGCAGGAGGTATTAAAGATGCGATTTGGTTTGGAGGACGGATACTCTTTAACTTTGGAGGAGGTTGGTTTATACTTCAATGTCACCAGAGAAAGGATACGTCAGATAGAAGCTAAGGCGTTAAGACGCTTGAGGCATCCTAGAAGAAGTAGAAGATTAAAGGATTATATTGATCATTGATTTTTAAGGGGAAATAAGAACATGATGCATGAAGTTTTTGATAAATTACGGACATTGCAGGACATCCTGTCACGGAAATTTGAACTGGAAAATGAGATCCATGAAATACCCAGGACGTTAACAACAAAGAAAGAGTTGTTAACTCGATTGAAAAAGACTTACATAGAAAAAAATAATCTGCTGGAAGAGTTGAAGCATTTAACAAAGACATTCAGGCAGGATCTGGTTGAGGTTGAAAAAACCAGAGAAAAATATGAAAAACAGATGGATTTGATAAAAACACAGAGGGAATATGAAGCCCTTGATAAAGAAATTAAGAATGCCACCGAAAGGGAGCAGAAGCTTAGAAATGGGATTTTGCAAAAGGATAAGGATATAGAGGAACTGATATACACAATTGAAAAAGAAGAGAATATGATAAAGCAGCAGGAGATAGAATTAAAAGAAGAGGAAAAAAGGCATAACGAGGAAAGCAAGGAAAAGCAAACACTTCTGGATCAATTAAAGAAAGAGGAAAAAGTAATTATCCCCGGATTAAATGAGGAAATATTATTTAAATTTGAGAGAATAATTAAGAGTAAATCCGGACTTGGAATAGTTCCTGTAAAAGAACAAACCTGTACGGGGTGTTATATGATATTGCCGTCACAATTTGTAAATGAGGTTCATGGAGGCGAGGATATATTATTCTGTCCATATTGCAGCAGAATTTTATTTTTCCAGGAGGATGAGGATGAATCAATCTTTTTTCAGGAAGACGATGCCGGAAGTCTGGCTGATCTTGAGGAAAGTTAGTATATACAGAAAATTATAGGCAGATCGGGTTACCGCTGGATTATTTTTATGGTTCAGAGGAAAGTCCGGGCTCCGTAGAGCATGATACCGGTTAATAACCGGGCATTCATTCTTTGAATGACAGAAAGTGCCACAGAAAATAAACCGCCCGGGCATGTAGATGTTCGGGTAAGGGTGAAAAGGCGGGGTAAGAGCTCACCATTCTGAGGGTAACCGAAGAAGTTCTGGTAAACCTTATCAGGAGCAAGGTCAAATTGCAGATGAGTTGCTCGCTCAAAAATCTGCGGGTAGGCCGCTGTAGTTAGTTGGAAACAATTAATATAGACAGATGGTAATCCACGACAGAACCCGGCTTACAGATCTGCCTTTTTGTTGATAATTTGAATAAAAATATGCTATAAAAATGTATAAGAAAAAAAGAGAATGGAATTAGTATAATTCAGGGACGATAACATGATTTCTTCAAGCAGACAGCCGAATTCTTCTTTTAGGAAAAAAGGAAGGGGTAATGTATTTATCAGGCTTGCAGTTCTTTTGATAGTACTGTTTGCTCTTATCCTGTTTTTAAAGAATGCCGGGCTATCGGAAAAAAAAGGTGTTACAACAAATGAGGATATTGTCGGATTATGGAATAAAATGAAGTATAAGGAGCTTATAAATAAAAGTGCTGGAATACTGGAAGATAACCCCCTGAACCCCACTGTATTAATCTATACGGGTCTGGCAAATTTTTACTATGGAAACACTTTTTACAAATATGAGGAGAAAATTGGGTTTATTGATCGTGCTATTGTCCTCTTGAGGAAAGCCCTGCTGTTAAAGGGCAGGGGGAGGATCCCCTCTAAAGTAAAAGCCCAGATAACCAATGTCCTTGGAAAAGCCTATTTTTATAAGGGTAAATTTTACATGGATCTCTCTATTTTATATATTGAAAAAGCGATAAAAGACGGATATATTGATGACAGTACCTATGAACATCTTGGACTTGCGTATAAGCATATTGGGAGATACGATGAGAGTATTTTTTATTTAAAAAAAATTTCGGGCGAAAAACGTAGTGATTTTATTTTGTTCGAGCTGGCAAAGGTATACTTAAAAAAGAAAAAGATAAGAGAAGCGGGAAAACTCTTAAAAGAGGCTGAGGCTCTGTCGAGAAATGATATCAGACTGGAGTTGATAAGAATTGAACTTGGTAAGCTGTTTATTCTCGAAAAAAAATTTACTGAGGCACTGGATCAATTTTTGTTGATTGTAAACAAAAACAGTAATTCATATTACGGATATTTATATCTGGGTGATGTCTATAAAGAATTGAGTGAAGACGTAAAAAAGAGGGCTGCCTGGAAAAAAGCTTATAGATTGAATAATAGTATAGAAATCAGAAAACGGTTATATAATTAATAACGTTTATGAAATATATGGGGGATTTATGGGGATTAAAAAATTAGTTGGAGCTTTTAGTTCTGATATTGGAATGGATCTGGGTACATGTAATACTCTGGTATTTATCAATGGAAAGGGGATTGTAATAAGTGAGCCCTCTGTAGTTGCTGTTGAGAGATGGACCAAAAAGGTTGTAGCTGTTGGAACCGAAGCCAAAAGGATGCTTCACAGAACCCCCGAGGACATAATTGCCATAAGACCTCTACGCGATGGGGTAATCGCTGATCTGGAGACTACGGAAAAGATGATCCGCTATTTTATTTCAAAGGTTTTGCCAAGAAGGTGGTTTGTTAAACCCCGAATGGTTATAGGTGTGCCTGCTTGTATTACTGAAGTAGAAAAACGGGCTGTCGAGGAAAGCGGTTTAAAAGCGGGGGCACGCAGGGTGAAAGTAATTGAAGAGTCTCTGGCTGCAGCAATTGGAGCGGGAATACCTATATTTGAGCCTGCCGGGCATATGATTTGCGATATTGGAGGCGGAACATCGGAGGTTTCGGTTATTTCCCTGGGAGGTATGGTTGTAAAAAATGCCATTAGGCTTGGGGGAGATGAGTTTGATGCCGCAATAATTAAGCATGTACGAATTGTACATAATTTGATTATTGGGGAACAGACAGCGGAAAATCTGAAGGTAGAAATCGGTAATGCTGCTCCCGATAAAAAAATTAAATCAATGGAAATAAAAGGAACCGATTCGATAACGGGGCTTCCCAGAAGGTTAGAACTTGATTCCGTTGAAGTAAGAGAGGCTCTCCAGGAACCAATAACTGCCGTGGTTGACGAAATAAAGAGAACCCTTGGAGAGACTCCCCCCGAACTGGCAGCTGATATTGTTGAAAGGGGGATTGTAATGACTGGAGGGGGATCCCTCCTTACCGGTCTGCCAAAATTGATAGCTACTGAAACAGGGGTTCCTGCAATACTCGCAGAACAACCCCTTTTATGTGTGGCTCTCGGAGCGGGAAGATATTTTGAGTACATGAGTTCCGGAGCAAAAAGAACAATTTATAATACTTTAAAGTCCTGAATATGTTAAATATAAAAAAAAAAATCAGGGAACATAAAAACGGCTCGACATTGATTTCATTGCTGATTTTTTCAATGCTTACTATGACTATGTCTACGAAGTCGATTACCTTAAGACCTGAAGAAGTTTTGTTTTCGTTTATATCAACTATTCAAAGAGGATTTTATGAAGTAGGCAATTTTTTTTCCGGGACACTCAATTCGATAAATGAGTTGAGCAAGTTAAAAGATGAATATAAAAAACTCCAGAAAGAAGTCGACAAATATAAGATTAATGAAAGGAATCTCGTAGAATTAAGAAGGGAAAATCTAAAATTAACAGAACAGCTTGAATTAAAAAAGATAAAAAATGTTAGATACATAGCAGGAGAGGTCTGCGGTATTGATCCTGGGAATATTTTTAATACCATACAAATCAATAAAGGAGTGAAAGACGGGATAAAGAAAGGTATGCCCGTAATAGCCTTTCAGAATGGATTTCAATCTCTTGTTGGAAAAGTTGTTGAAGTGGGATTGCTGAATTCAAAAGTTCTTCCTGTCTACGATTCAACCTGCTACATCTCAGGAAGAATGCAAAAAACAAGAGATACAGGCCTAATAAATGGTAAGGGCTATATAAATGATTTTTTAACTATGGAAATTCTAAAAATCAATGCTATACAGGATATCGAGATTGGTGATCTGGTGGTGACTTCCGGAATGGGTACTGTATATCCTAAAGGAATATACGTAGGCAGAGTTAGAGAGACAATAAAGAATAAAGATCATTTATTGCTCAACCTGGAATCAATGATTAATTTTTTAAGGTTGGAATATGTCTTTTTTCTGGATATAGAGGGATAAATGGATAGGAAATCGGTTGTTTTGCCCACGTTAATAATCTGTTTTGCTACTATTGCTCAAACTTTCATTTTTAACTGGTTTCCCTTAATAGATATAAAACCTGATTTAAGAATGATTTTGTTGATCTATTTTTCATATCGTCAAGGGCAATTCTGCGGACAAATATCCGGATTTTGCAGTGGACTTCTCGAAGATATATTAAGCACATCCCCCATAGGGTTTAATGCCTTTGTGAAGACCTTAATCGGGTTTTTATATGGAACTTTAAAAGGTAATTTTTTTATTAATGTAATATTATTACCGATTCTTCTGGTTACATTTGGAACACTAATAAATATTCTATTATCCATGGCTGTAAACTTTGTTTTTTTAGGGAGTAGAATTACTATATCTGTATTACGCATCGAGACATTATATGAGATAGGAGTGAACATCATTCTCGCTCCGGTAGTATTTTCTATTCTGAATGCAACAAGAGCCTTTAAACTAAAAGGTAGGGAATATTAGTTTGGAAGGGGATTTTTATACTAACAAGGTTCAAAAAAGAATTGTTATTTTTGGATTTACCTGTTTCGCTGTCTTTTTTCTTTACATTGTTAAATTGTTCTCACTACAGATTGTCCATGGGTCTTTCTATAAAAAAAGGGCAAAGGATAATGCAAGTGATAAAATTATTGTTCCTGCTAAGAGAGGCGAAATTTACGATAGGAACTATGATCTACCCCTTGTTATGGACATCAATGCCTATGCAATAGATATTACACCTTCTAAGATCCCTGAAGAGAAAAAAGATGACGTAATCAAAAAACTTTCTAAGACCCTTGATCTTTCAATAAAGTACATTACAGAAATAGTTGATTCCTGTGAAAAAGGGTTCGAGGATTCAAAGGAAATCAAAAGCGGATTAACATTCGATATAATTTCAAAAATTGCTGAAGAGATTGAATCTTTTCCAGGGATAAGCTGGTATATAAAGCCAAAACGGATTTATATGGAATCCGGTTCAATAAACCACATAATTGGTTATATTGGAGATATAACAACTGACGAACATGAAATTCTGCATAACAAGGGATATACGGAACAATCCGTGCTTGGAAAAGCGGGAATAGAAAAATCATACGACAGGGAGTTGAGGGGCGAAGAGGGAATAAAAACTAGAATCGTTGATGTAATTGGGAGAAAAATTATCGATGTGAAAAAAAGTGATAATCCCGGAAAGCCTGGAAATGATATTATTTTAACTATTGATAGACGGATTCAGACTTTGTGTGAAAAAGCCCTCGGCGAAAGAATGGGTTCCATTATCGTTTTGCGTCCGTCGAGCGGTGAAATCCTGGCTATGGTCTCATATCCGTGGTATGATCCCAATTTAATTATCTCAAAAGACAGAAGAAAAGAAATTACACAGTTAAGAAAAAATATAAATTCTCCCTTTCTTAACCGGGCTATACAATCCTCTTATTCACCGGCATCCGTATTTAAGATAGTAATGACAGCCGGGATACTTGAAGAAGATGCATTTCCTGTACAAAAAAAAGTACAATGCAGGGGTAGAATAAAAATAGGGAACAGGTATTTCCATTGTCACAGGAAAGCAGGACATGGGTATTTGTCTTTGTATGAGGCTCTGGCGGAATCCTGTGATATTTATTACTATACGATGGGGCTGGAATATCTTGGAGTTGATACCATATCATATTATGCTGGTGAATTCGGTTTTGGAGAGATAACCTCAATTGATTTGCCAAACGAAATAGTCGGCATTGTTCCAACACCGGAATGGAAAAAGGAGAGATACAAAATGCCCTGGGTCGGGGGAGATACTGTTAATATGTCCATTGGTCAGGGTTTTTTAACTGTTACTCCAATCCAGATGGCAAACATGATGGCAATGGTTGTCAATGAAGGTGTTATTTACAAGCCGCATTTAATGAAAGAGATTATAAGTTCTGAGAACAAGAAAATTATTAAGCACTACAAACGCCAGGTGCTAAGAAAATCCGATATTAGTACTGATACCTTTAAGAAATTGAAAAAAGCTTTACGTTTTGTAATAACCAATGGTACAGCGAATCCTATGATAACGACCAAAGCTGTAGACATAGCAGGTAAAACCGGGACGGGGGAGGTTGGTCTTGCCGACAGATGGAATGCCTGGTTTCTGGCATATGGGCCATACGAAACAAATAATCCAGATGAGCAGGTCGTTGTTGTAACAATGGTAGAATCTACCAATGAATGGGAATGGTGGGCAATAAAAGCCGCTAATGTGATATTTCAAGGGATATTTGCTGATGAAGATTATGATGAGTCAGTTAAAGCTCTTAACTGGGGTTGGTTAATGAAAAAGAAGGAAATCCAATGAGAACTAAATCTTTATTCGGTTTTGATTTTGTTCTATTTACAGCTATGCTGCTGTTAATTTTCATTGGTATAATCTTTATTTTCTCAAGTGGGATATATTCCGATGGAACAGCAAAAGATACAAAATATGTAAAGCAGATAATATGGGCGATTCTTGGTATAATCATGCTGTTTGTTGCCTCTTTTTATGATTATAGATTGCTTAAGGAGATGTCCGCCTATATTTATTCCGTTTTTATTATCCTATTAATTGTTACATTTATATTTGCATCGGATAAGGATCCTGCCAGATCATGGTTGAGAATTTTTGGCATTGGTTTCCAAACTTCGGAATTCGCAAAAATAGCAACAATAATTTTACTATCATCTTTTTTATCAAACAACAGGAAGAATATCAGGGATTTCTCTGTTTTTCTGATTGGATTCTTTATTATAATTTTACCGGCTTTTTTAATAATGATTCAACCTGATCTTGGAACGGCGCTTGTGTTTTTTCCGATATTTATGGTAATTTCATTAATATCCGGTGTAAAAAAGCGTTATATTGTTTTCTTATTTTTATTTGGCGTTTTTTTTGTATTTTTCAGTATTTTACCCTCATGGGAGAAGTATATAGTAGGCCATGAGGTTTCTGCATTATTAATAATTAAAAATACCATATATAAATTATATTTTTTAGCAATCCTTTTATTAATTATCATTCTTGGTTTGATCGGTTATTACGCAACAAAGAAGAGATATTTTTACTGGATAATGTATGCGGCCGCAATTTTACTGCTTGCCACGCTCCTCTCCTCTGTCGGACAGATTTATTTTGAAGGTAAAAATCACAAGTATCAGGTCATGCGATTGATAATATTTCTTAATCCATATATTGATCCAAAAGGGTCGGGGTGGAATATAATTCAGTCATTGAACGCTGTAGG
>CAZEKV010000097.1:0-8487 GCA_964512945.1 uncultured Spirochaetales bacterium
AGCTTAATACATTTTTTACACTTTGTGTAGTAGTCCATGTTTTAGTTCTGGTAACGAGAAGAACATTGTCGTCATTTTTTTTATGGGGCGTTATACTGGCGGAAATTACAACATTCTTTGAAAATAATCTTATTTTAACAGGGTGACCGGAAACCGTAGGCTTTGAACTCGAAAGCTTCCATAATACTTTTTTCGGGGAAAGGGAAACGACCCTGGCCACAATATTAACTATATACGTATTCTCTACTAAAAAATCTATAGGGCTATCGCCCCCGGATTCATCTTCGGATAATTGTTTTTCCGGGGGGGGGATTTCTTCATCCTGAGCAGACGAAGAAACCACTAAAACAACAAAAATCACTAAAACAACAAAAAATTTTCTCACTATTCACCTCTGTTGTACTCAACAAATCGAATGAGTTCCGGTTCTCCTGTAACCTCGATATCGGAATTCTCAGGGAGCTTTATTTTTACTTCAACACTAGAATCTTCCGAATTCAGATACTTGATTAGCTCTTCTCTCGTAAATTTCTTAATATCAGAAATATATTTACTCGAAGACTTTGCATAATAGGTACTGGAAGGATTAGGCCTGATAAAAGAAGACAGGGAAAAACTGAAAAGAAATATTGCAAATCCAGCTGCCGCAGCTACCGGTATGGAGAGGTTCAATCTAAGTTTCCAGAATGGAGGGGAAATAACCGGCAACCTGTTTTTCTTAATCCTGTTCATTACACAAGCTTTACTTTCATCCACACAAGAGAGATCAATACTGTTGAGTCCTGTGGATAATTTTGAAAAAACCGAGATCTTATCCCGGCACTTCGTACACTCTTTAAGGTGTGCATCGATCCTTTCCGACCAATTGATATTAAGCTCGCCATCATAATATGTTGAAAGAATCTGATCATCAGGACACATAAACTTCTCCTTCCTCTATAATTTTGTTTAACTGCTCTCTCGCCCTAAAAACCCTGACCTTTACATTCCCCTCGGTTATTTTCAGGATCTTTGCTATCTCTTTGTAGTTCAAGCCCCCATATTCCCTGAAAATAAGAACGGAACGAAGTTTCAAGGGGAGTTTTTTAAGAGCCTCCTGTACAATCGTAACGGTCTCTTTTTTTAACAACTCCGTCTCGCCGGATTCTGTTACCACGTTCTTTTGCTCTACATGGACTTTTAAATAGGCACCATGCTCCCGCCCCTTTCTTTTTATGTAACTGAAAGATAAATTCTTCGCCACCCGTATTAACCAGTACTTGGCCTGATCCAGTGACGGGAAAGGGATGGTTCTGTTGTAATAACGCAAAAACGCTTCCTGACATAAGTCCTCGGAAATCGCCCTATCATTAGTTATATGATAAACAACCCTGAAAAGGATCGGAAAAACCTCATCATACACCTTCTCGAATGATTCGATAATTGTACCTTCCTTGCCTGACTCCTGCAACTCCCTATAGTTCAAGACGACCTGAGCTGAGGAAAAGTTACAAAAAAATTATCTTTTCCCGATTAAATGCCCTGATATATCTCTATCACAAACTCCAGGCCGTAAATACCGGCCGGAAAAATTCCCCCGGCTTATGGATATTTCCGGTGCTTTTGCAGTATCATTCAGTAATGAAAACTCTACAAAATCTTTATCAAAAAATCAATATAGATGGAAAGATTGAATTTAATGTGGGAATGAAGGAATATACAACCTTTAAAACAGGGGGATCTGCCGATGTTTTTATTACCCCCGCTACAAAAGAGGACATTATTACAATTCTCAGAACGGCAAAAAACAACGGATCGGGTGTTTTTATCCTCGGCGGGGGGGCAAATATACTTGTTTCAGACAAGGGTATAAGGGGAGTTGTTATTAATATGACGGAAATGAAAAAATATTCTGTTGCGAATAATGTTTTTTCCGCAGAGGCAGGACTCCCGATAAGCAGGGCATCGGAGATATCTGCTGAATCAGGTCTATCAGGCATGGAATTTATCTACTCAATGCCCGGAAGTCTGGGTGGGGCGGTATACATGAATGCAAAATGCTATGGGATATCAATCTCTGAAATTATCAAGGAAGTAGAATACATCGACGGCAATTTCAGGATCCAGAGAAAAGAAAGGGAAAATCTATCATTTTGTTATAAAAGTTCCCCCTTCCAGAACACTAATAATGTCATACTCAACGCCTCGTTTCTATTGAAAAGAAAAGATCGCAGCGCCATTTTAGCAGCAATGGAATTAAACAAAAATGATAGAAAAGAAAAAGGTCATTTTAATTTCCCCTGTGCCGGTTCTGTATTCAAGAACAACAGGAGTTTTGGAGCCCCTTCCGGAAAGATAATAGACAGCCTTAATTTAAAGGGATACCGGATAGGCGGGGCAAAAATAGCAGAATACCATGCAAACATTATCATAAATACCGGCAATGCATGCTCATCGGATATAATGAAATTAATTGAGCTTATTAAAAAAAAGGTTTATGATAAGACCGGTTTTCTCCTCGAACGGGAGATACAGCCTGTCGGAGACTGGAGGGGCTTCAATGAAAAATCTAATTGAAAACTTGCGGGAATATGATGATATATTAAAAAGTGAAGAAATTAAGGTTTTCCTGAAAAACATATCCCCCTCTGAAATTGAAGAAATATGGGGGTTATTAACCAAAAAAGAATATATAAAAATTTTTTCCAACCTACCCCTCGAAAAAAAGGTTGATCTCTTCAATCTCCTTTCCAGTACAGAACAGGAAAAATTGATAACAATTTTGTCCATGGAAAATACAAAAATTCTTTTGAATGAGATGGAACCCGATGATCTTGTAGATTTTATTCAATCCATCTCCTCCAGAGTGAGAAAATCCGTCTGGGAAAGCTTGAGTGAAGAAGCAAAAAATGAAACCCTCTTTCTCCTCAGATTTGATGAAGATGAAGCTGCCGGTCTGATGACTCCGCGGTATATAAAAATACGCTCCTCAATTTCCGTCTCTCAGGCAATAAATTTTATAAGAAAGAATGCCGGGGAGGTCGAAACAGTCTACTACATCTACGTTGTAGATCAATTGAATCGATTGTTGGGGGTTCTTTCGCTCAGGGATATTTTATCTTCGGATAACGATACAAAAATAGAAAAAATAATGATAAAAACCCTGATTACCGTAAGAGAAAAAATCGATCAGGAAGAAGTAGCAAGAATACTTGAAACCTCCGATTTAATCGCCCTTCCCGTAGTTGACAGCCACAACCGTATGCTGGGAATTATTACAGTTGACGATGTTATCGATGTTATCCGCGAAGAACAGACAGAGGATATCTATAAGATGGGAGCTATGAATGGAACGGTTAATCCCTATCTTGAGACATCCATATGGGGAATCGTAAAAAAACGTATTCCCTGGCTGATACTGCTGCTTCTCGTCGGAACTATTACAACCAATGTACTTAAGCATTACGAGTCCATAGTCATTGGAGCCTCTTTCCTTTTTATCTTCATGCCTGTAATAACCCAGACGGGGGGAAATTCCGGGGCTCAATCATCCACCCTTATAATCAGGGGTCTGGCTACAAATGAAATACATTTTGATGACATCGGAAGAATCCTCCTTAGAGAAATTGTAATAGGGATATTAATAGGAATAGGAACGGGGATTGTGATCCTGATCCGAAGTCTTTTTTTGCCGCCGAATATCTCGTTTCAGCCCGGTCTTGTAATCGCCACGGCTCTGACATTTGTCGTTATTTTTTCTTCCATAATAGGAGCACTGGCTCCCCTGGTAATACATAAACTCGGTTTTGATCCTACGGTTATGTCAGGGCCCCTGATGGCTACTGTAATTGATGTATGCGGACTTACCATCTATTTTGAAATAGCAAGGCATTTTATTTTGCAAAGCTGAAAAAGACCTGAATGAAAAACTGTCTATTTGAAACGCGCATTAAATCTCCATCCCAGCGAAAAAGAAAAATCTCTCATGCTTATTTTTGATAATTCAAAATCATCGGGGAATCCTGTCTTCAAATACAATCCCCCGCCAAATAGATCAATATCAGTAGAGAAAAAAAAGCTGGCCTTTAGTTTTCTTCCCTTTTTAAATGACAAATGTATTTTATTTTTTACACGCCCGGACTTCACACTGAAATCCATTTTGTAGATATGGGTAAAAAGAAATTTATCACTCAAAAAACCTCCCCCGTAGAAATCAAAATATATTTTCCCGGTATCTATAAAAACCCCTCCTGTATACTCATTTCCCGACCTTTTTCTGTTCCAGAAAAAAGAGAAACCTGATATGCCGAAAAAAGTTGAAAACCCCGCCCTATATTTGTTTATTACTCTATTTTCCCGATACTGTCTTGCTATTAATATTTCAATTTCACACTTTGATTCGGGGAAAAGGATCAGGGTTCCGCTCATAGACATTGTATCGAGGGGGTGTTTCATTTTTATTGAGACAAAACCCGGGGAAATGCGGGTCCATAAAAATCCGCATTTAATCCATGGGAAATCCAGCTCTCCCGATAATCTTAGATATTCACCGGGTTCTTTCCATCTTCGGCCTGAAAAGACCATAACTCCGCATAAATTGATCCATTCTTTTGTGTAAAGTAATTTACCAGCCAGATGAATTACTTCCCCGCCGGAATTTTGGGCCACATGGAAAAACCAGGGGTTTTCTTTTTTCTCTTCAGGGAGACATGAAGAATATATCAGCATTGTCTCCATTAATAAATCTCCGGCAAGGGGGAGAGAAAATTCCGCCCCTATATGCTCTGATTTCCTGGCGAAATCAAAGGAAAAAAGAATCAGTCTTTCGGAGAATAATTTAAATATTAAACCACGGTTTTCAGATTTATAAAGTGAATAATCGGGAAGGATTTTTGACAAATCGGAATAGACATCGGATATTGGCGAAGAAATCTTGTAATTCTTTACTTCCCTGAACAATCCGAATAGCTTAACTTTACCGAATACTAAAAAATCATCTTCGAGTGAAACTGAATGATATTTCTTGCCGCCCGCCCCCCGTATATCAATACAGGCAATTTTTATCCTGTTATTTTCAAAAATGATTCTATTCTTTATTATCCTCAAGTCTTCTATACATGAAGTAAATCCAATATTAAATCCGGGTTTCTCTTCTGCAAAACCGGACGCGGAAATAATAATACATATCAGAATACAAAATCGAATATATTTTTTGGTATTCATATATGTCTATTACATAGAAAAAAGAGCAGAAGCTTCAAAATGGACGACTTCTGTTATATACATCGATAGTATCAAGGCCTGAAAATCCGGATTCAACAGAATGAAACATTTTCCCATATTTCTTTATCATCTCAGGCATAATTGCCCTCTTCATTACAAGGTATATCTAAATGCATCCTGGATCTTTCCCAGATTGAATATTGTTTTCGTTAATAAATGACCTGACCTGATCTCCTGGAAAATTTGTCCCGTAATATAAATCCATCCTGACTAAGGGGAAACGTCTTTGCTATTTTCCGTTATCCTTGATACCCGGCCCTAAAGATGATATTATACGGGGATCTCTAATTACCTGTGTTTTTTATGTTTCTATATATTCCCGCCACCGGGGAGTGATAAAAAAGCCCGTTTTCGGCAATAATGTAGACGGCAAAGGAATAAATATGTACGATTTTTCCAGAGATAAACTAATAGATATATTGGAGGCTGCACTGGCGCAGGGCGGTGATTATGCCGAGTTATTCTTTGAGGAAAGCTCTACGCGGTTGCTCTCGTATCTGGATCATAAAGTTGACAAAATGTCTGCCGGTAAATATCATGGTGTGGGTCTGCGTATTCTCTATGATAAAAAAACCATCTATCTCTATTCCAACAAAACCGATTATGACAACCTTTTTGATTTGGCGCGCAAGGGGCCCGAAGTTATCGGAGAAAAACCGATTAAAAAAGAGATAATCTTGCCGCAACTATTTGAGGCTGATAACCATCCTGTTGAAATTGTGCCCGCGTCAGTTGATTTGGAAGAGAAGCTGGCTTTGCTGCGTTTGATGGATGAGCAGGCCGGTAAGGTTTCTGATAAAATAGTTCAGGTTATCAATAACTATTCGGAAAAGGAGAGGAACATACTAATTTACTCTTCGGATGGTATTTACTCAGCTGATTCGCAAACATATTGCCGATTGATAACGCAGGCAGTAGCCAATGATGGAAAAGAAAATCAAACAATTTACAACACTCATGGCGCACTTAAGGGATTTGAATTTCTCAAGGATTTTGATCCGGCACAGCTGGCAATTAATGCCGCGGAAATCGCCCTAACCATGTTAACTGCCGGTTATCCACCTTCCGGAATAATGCCGGTGGTGATTGAAAATGGATTCGGCGGTGTGATTTTCCATGAGGCCTGCGGTCACGCACTGGAAGCGACCTCGGTTGCGGATGACGCCAGCGTTTTTTGCGGTAAAATGGGGCAGGTAATCGCGTCCGAAATTGTCTCGGCTGTTGATGACGGCACTATCCCCCATGAATGGGGTTCGATTAATATTGATGACGAAGGCTTGCCTGCGCAACGTACCCAGCTGATTAAAAACGGGGTTCTGACCAGTTATCTGGTGGATAAGCTGGGCAGCCTGAAAATGGGGGACGCGTTAACCGGCAGTTCCCGCCGGGAGTCGTATCAATACCCCCCTACTTCACGAATGCGTAATACTTTTATCACTCAGGGCACCAGTGAGTTTGAGGAGCTGCTGAACGGGATAAAACTGGGATTGTACGCTAAAAAAATGGGCGGGGGTTCTGTTGATCCTGCCACTACCGAATATAATTTTGCCGTAGCTGAAGGTTATTTAATTGAAAACGGAAAAATTACCAAACCCTTACGCGGTGCCACTTTAATAGGCAGGGGTAACGAAACCTTGATGAACATTGACAGGGTTGGCCGAAATGTTAAATTAGCGGACGGTACTTGCGGTTCTATTTCCGGCAGTGTACCGACAACAGTGGGGCAACCCGCTATTCGTGTTCAGGGTTTAACTGTGGGGGGACGCTAATGCGCGATAGAATAAAAAGGATTTACGGGCAAATCGAAAAGTTAGCCCGCCAAAAGGGTGTTGAAGCCTTTGAACTTTATGTTAATCATTATACCAGTGAGGAGTATTGCGCCCGCAAGAACGCTATTGACAATTTCAGTATGTCTGAATGTCTGGGTGTCGGTTTACGTTTATTTAAAGATAAACGTATTGCCCTCAGCTTTAGCGAAAATTTATCCGCCGATTATGAGGTAGAGCAGATGTTTAGCCAGGCCCTGGCAATGCTGCCCCATTTTCCTGAGGATCCCTACAACTCGCTTCCGGCCGGAACCTCCACCGAATGTGACCGCTTTTTCTATCCTGAAATAGCTGCTTTTACTACCGATGACTTTAAAAAAAATGTGCTCGCTATTGAAAAGGATTTTTATCAACTGGATAAACGAGTTATCAATATACCGTATACTATTGTCAACCGAACGAGTTCCGCTAAATATATTTTGAACAGCCGCGGTCTGGATTTGTTTACAAAAGAAAATAGTCTTCTTTTTTTTACGGAAGGTATTTTTCAGGAAAACAGTGTGGTTAAAACAAGTTCAAATTTATTCATCACTAAAGTACCTGCCGAGTTTAACCGCGGGGTGTGGTTAAAGAATATAGTTAAAGAGGGTCTGGATAAACTTGACGCTCAGGAAGTTAATTCCGGCAAGCGTCAGATAGTAATCTCGGCTAAGGCAGCAGCCGCTTTATTCGGCAGTTTTTTGTCCTGGTTTTCCGCGGAAAGGGTGCAAAAGAAATTGTCACCTCTGGCCGGCAAAATTGGCCGGAGCATTGCCGCATCCGTGCTTACTATTGTTGACCGTCCCCGGGTTAAAAACGGTCTGGACTCCGGTTCATACGATGACGAGGGGGCGGCCACACGCGACTATACACTGGTGGAAAACGGTGTCTTAAAAGGATTTTTGCATAACAGCTATACAGCCGCCAAAGATAGAGTTGAAATTACCGGCCACGCTAAACGTCGCGGGTTTAATTCCAATATCAGTATAGGTACTTTTAATACTTTCTTTACACCCGGGAAAATTTCTTTAAATGAGCTTTTACGTAAGGTGGATAAGGGACTTTACGTAACCGCTCTGCACGGGCTGCATGCCGGCATCAATTCCCTTTCCGGCGACTTTTCCCTGCAGGCGGAAGGGTATGTCATTGATAAAGGTGAACTTAAGAGTTTTGCCGGTAACTTTACGATAACCGGAAACTTTCTGGAATTATTAATGAATCTTAAAGAACCGGCTGATGATGTGCTGCTTAACCGCTCCGATTTATATACACCGTCATGGTGGGCAGGGGAGTTATCTGTCAGCGGCAAGGAATAGGTAAAATTACGTATGAATCCTGAAACTGCCGTTTCCCGGGACAACATGCTTTTTATATGAAAATTTTATGATGAAAGCGCGGGAATTTGACGATTTTCGTTATG
>CAZEKV010000098.1:0-6588 GCA_964512945.1 uncultured Spirochaetales bacterium
CCTTCCGAGATTAATAAGATAATCCAGGTAGATTGTGCCATAGTGGGGGATGCCAAACATATTATTGAGACCCTGTGCTCGATAGTAAAGAAAGGAGATACCGCCGCCTGGATTAAGCAGATTAAAAAGCTTAAAAAGCAATTCCCCCTGAAATATCGAAAGGAGGGGAAGTTAAAAGCACAGCATGTTATAGATGAAGTCTATAAAATTACCGAAGGAAAAGCCATTGTTACAACCGATGTAGGGCAGCATCAAATGTGGGCGGCTCAGTATTATAAAACCGACAGGAGATTCCACTGGATATCTTCAGGGGGAGCGGGAACAATGGGTTTCGGCTTTCCTGCTGCAATTGGTGCCCAAATGGCGAATCCCGATAAAACTGTCATTGCTATTGTTGGGGATGGAGGTTTTCAGATGACCCTTTCAGAGCTCGCAACGGCTGTAAACGAAAAACTTCCCCTAAAAGTGATTATTATTAACAATCACTTCCTTGGTATGGTTCGCCAGTGGCAGCATTTATTCTATGATAACAGGCTCTCCGGCGTAGAACTCCCCGGGAATCCCAATTTTGTCAAGCTTGCGGAGAGTTACGGCTGCAAGGGATTTCGTATAAAAAGAAGTACGGATGTAAGGCGTATTTTGAAATCCGCTCTGGATTATAATAACGGTCCCTGTATTATTGATGCGGAGGTTGAAAAAGAAGATAACGTATTTCCAATGATACCGGCAGGTGCATCTCTTGATAAAATGATGCTCGAAAAGCCAAAAACCAAACTTGAAAAACCAGAAGGGAGTACCTGATATGAGTAAGGATTCAAAAAAACATACAATAAGCCTCTATGTGAGCAATAAGCCCGGAGTTCTTATAAGGATTGCCCTGGTTTTTGCGAGGAGGGGCTACAATATCGACAGCCTCGTTGTTTCGGAAGCCTATGATCCCAGCTTCTCGCGAATGAATATTTCCGCCAGTGGGGATTCTAAAACCCTGGATCAAATTCTAAAACAATTAAATAAGCTTGTAGATGTGGTACATGCCAGGGATAACACCGGGGGTGAAACAATTCAAAGAGAGCTTGCATTAATAAAACTGAACTGCTCAAAACAGGATAGAACTGAAATATTACAGGTCAGTCATGCCTTCAAATGCCGTATTGTGGATCTTACTGAAAACACCATTACAATACAGGTTGCCGGGAAGAGTGGGAAGATTGATGCCATACATAAAGTTCTGGCAAAGTACAACGTTCTGGAAATGACAAGATCAGGAAAAATACTGATGGCTCGTGGGGAAATAAGCACTTCCTGAAGTGTTTTCAGGGTGTTCTTCCGGGTATCTCTACAAAATTCTAAAAAGAAATGGGAATTCTCATCTGGATAAGGGTGTATACCTATAGATTATTCCGAATTTCTTCTGCTATTTTCTCCAGTTCTTCTCTCGATGGGGGGTTGCTGTAGCCCTCGGGGAAGGTGAGCCCAAATCCGTCATTTGCAAAGCGCGGGATAAGGTGGAGATGTGTATGGAAGACTTCCTGTCCGGCGGCCTTTCCATCGGCAAGAAAGAGATTGAGTCCCTCCGGTTTAATCGATGATTTGTAGATGGCTTTATTTATCTTGTTTCCCGCCTTGATGATTTTCCCAAGGATTTCATCATCGATATCTGCAATTCTTTCAAAGTGGAGTTTTGGAATTACCAGAACATGCCCCCTGTTCACGGGCTGGATATCGAGAAATGCTAAAATACTCTCGTTTTCATATACTTTACTTGACGGAATTTCTCCCGCAGCGATCTTGCAAAAAAGGCAGTCCATTGTTTTTTCCTCCCAAAAACAGTTTTGCCGGCATGCTCGCGTGCTGTTATTATTTTTTGCTGAGCTTGAATTGTCCGGGCAATACCGTTATATTTAAGACTATCAAAATATCTGTTAAACATAAAGAGGCTTAATATGTCCAGTAAAAAAATGGTTACTATAGATGGTAACACCGCCGCAGCTCACATTGCGTATGCTTTTAGTGAAGTAGCGGCTATCTATCCTATTACTCCATCATCACCTATGGGAGAAAACGCAGACTCCTGGGCGAGCATGGGGAGAAAGAATGTTTTTGGCAAAAAAGTTGATGTAATTGAGATGCAGTCCGAGGCGGGTGCTGCGGGTGCTGTCCACGGAGCCCTGAGTGCCGGGGCTTTAACAACGACTTTTACGGCATCGCAGGGGCTTTTGTTAATGATCCCGAATATGCATAAAATAGCGGGCGAAATGCTTCCTGCTGTTTTCCATGTTTCAGCGAGATCCCTTGCCTGTCAGTCGCTCTCGATTTTTGGCGATCATTCCGATGTAATGTCTACAAGAAACACCGGTTTTGCGATAACAGCTGCTTCCTCGATACAGGAAACGATGGATCTCGCTCTTGTTGCCCATTTATCGACACTAAAGGGTCAGATTCCTTTTGTGAGTTTTTTCGACGGTTTCAGGACTTCTCATGAGATTCAGAAAGTTGAAGAGATTTCCTACGAGGATGTCAAATCTTTGATCGAGGCAGAGTATATTGAAAGATTCCGCGATAGAGCCATGAGACCCGATAAACCCTTTGTAAAGGTGGCCGCCCAGAATCCAGATGTATACTTTCAGGGACGGGAAACAGTAAACAAATATTACGATGAACTCCCTTCAATAGTTCAATCCTACATGGACAAAGTGGCAAAGCTTATTGGCAGACAATACCACCTGTTTGATTATGTAGGGGCTCCTGATGCGGAAAAGGTAATTATAGCTATGGGTTCGGCCTGTGATACGATTGATCATACTGTGAAATACCTCACAAAAAGGGGGGAAAAGGTTGGGGCTGTAAAAGTGCGTCTTTACAGACCATTCTCGGCTAAGGCTTTTATTGATTCAATTCCGGAAAGCTGTAAAAAAATTGCCGTTCTCGACAGGACAAAAGAACCGGGAGCCCTGGGAGAGCCTCTCTATCTGGATGCCGTTGCCGCTCTCGCTGGAAAGGATATAAAGATCATCGGTGGAAGATACGGGCTTTCCAGCAAAGAGTTTACCCCCTCCCATGTAAAGGCGGTTTATGACCATCTTGAAGGGCCGGGTTTCCATAACTTTACAGTTGGAATTACTGATGATGTAACAAATCTCTCCATAGAGGTAAAAGAGAAAATAGATGTTTCGTCTTCTGATGTTGTAAGCTGTATGTTCTGGGGTCTTGGAGCAGATGGAACGGTTGGTGCTGCAAAAAATTCCATCAAGATCATAGGCGACAATACGGATAAAACAGCTCAGGCCTATTTTGTTTATGATTCAAAAAAATCGGGAGGAATTACAATATCCCACCTGCGTTTCGGTGACAGTTCCGTTAACATGCCGTGGCTTGTTGATTCTGCCGATTTTGTCTCCTGTTCCAACCAGGCCTACATAGGGCGCTACGATATGCTGTGTTCTCTCAAAGAAGGCGGGGCTTTCCTGCTTAATTCTACGATCCCCGGTTCTGAGGTGTTCAGTCATCTGACAGAGGAGATGCAGAAAGTCATTATTAGTAGAAAAATTAATTTTTATACTATCAACGCTCTTAAGGTTGCGGAAGAAGTGGGTCTTGGAGGAAGAATAAATACAATAATGCAGACAGCGTTTTTTAAGATTTCAGGAATTCTTTCGGAAGATAAGGCAATTGAGTATATCAAGAAAGCTATCAAAAAAACCTTTTCAAAAAAGGGTGAGGATATCGTTAGAATGAATAATGACGGAGTCGATAAGGCTCTTGCTGTTCTTGAAAAAGTTGAGATACCTTCTTCAATATCCGAATCCTATAAACCCTCTGCCTTAATATCCGGGAAGGCTTCTGATTTTGCAAAAAGCATAATTGAACCTATTATGCATCTCAAGGGGGATGATATTCCTGTTTCAAAGATGTCTTTTGACGGAACACTTCCAACCGGAACAACATGCCTTGAAAAAAGAGGGGTTGCGACTTCGGTTCCAAACTGGAAATCGGAAAATTGTATACAGTGTAATCAATGTGTTCAGGCCTGCCCTCATGCTGCTATCAGAGCCAAACAGATATCAAAGGATGATCTGACATCCGCTCCCGAATCCTTTAAAACCATAAAATCGAATTCCAAAAATGAGAGTGATCTTGAGTATAAAATTCAGATCTATGTTGAGGACTGCCAGGGATGCGGGGTTTGTGCCAATGTCTGCCCTGCAAAGGAAAAAGCTCTTGTTATGAGTCCCATAGATGTTGAGAGGGAGGCAGGCGAAACAGTTAATGCTGAGTTTTTTGATAAGCTTCCTGAAAATGTTCTTGAGGGGGTTAAGGAAGGAACCGTTAAGGCTGTTCAGTTTAAAAAGCCCCTCTTTGAGTTTTCCGGAGCCTGTGCGGGCTGCGGGGAAACCCCTTATGTAAAACTTGTTTCCCAGCTTTTTGGTGAGAATATTCTGGCTGCCAATGCTACAGGCTGTTCCTCAATATATGGAGGAACATTTCCAACAATTCCCTACTGCAAGGCCGATAACGGAAGAGGACCCTCATGGGGCAACTCCTTATTTGAAGACAATGCCGAATACGGCTTTGGGATGAGACTTGCCGTTGATTCCAACAGGACTTTATTGAAAACCAATGTTGATAAAATTATCTCAGCAAAAATAAATCCTGAATTAATATCGGCTCTTAAAAAGTCAATGGAATTATGGAATTCAAGGGAGCCCGAGGCAGTAGAGGCTCAGGTTAAAACAGGAAAACTCCTGCCTGCTGCTATTGATAATGCATCCGGAGAAGATAAGGAGACACTTAAAAAAATATTCGAGCTGAAGGATTATTTTGTTGATAAGAGTGTCTGGATATTCGGCGGAGACGGATGGGCCTACGATATCGGATACGGGGGAGTAGATCATGTTGTCGCCTCAGGGAAGGATGTTAATATCCTTGTTATGGACACCGAGGTGTACTCCAATACAGGAGGCCAGGCTTCGAAGGCTACTCCAATTGCTGCCGTTGCTAAATTTGCCAATGCGGGTATGCGTCTTGGAAAGAAAAATATGGGTTTTATGTGCATGAGTTACGGCTATGTTTATGTAGCCTCAATTGCCATGGGGGCGAACAGGGCTCAGGCTCAGAAGGCCATTATTGAGGCAGAAGCCTACAGGGGACCCTCAATTGTTTTCGCCTATTCTCCATGTATTGCCCATGGAATTGACATGAGCCAGTCGCAGCTGGAACAGAAAAAGGCTGTCGAATGTGGTTACTGGCCTCTCTACAGGTTTAATCCCGAGGCTGAGGAAGGACAGAAATTTACGTGGGAGACACGGGAGCCTAAGGGAAGCTTTCAGGAGTTTATAAGGGGAGAAAGACGCTATACGGCACTCTTAAAAACAGCACCGGACGAGGCAGAGCAGCTTTTCAAGGAAGCAGAAGAAGATGCCGGAAGGAGAATGACGTTTTATAAAAAAATGGGCGGGATAATGTAAATAGATATCCTGATACTATACATAATAATTAGACCAGGGCCGGCTCAGGAAATTTTTTTCGGGTCGGCCTTTTGCGTATCGGGGGAAATCAGATAATACCTCATTGTAATAGATGGGGAGGTGACAAAATGAAGAAAATCATACTTTTAACTCTAATACTTTTTTCTGCAGGCATTCTCTTTGGGGAAACTGCAGAAGAGGTACTTGAAAAAATCGCCTCTACCTCAAATGATGATAAATGGATAACTTTTGTAATGAATATGCTTACTGGTAAAATATCTGTTGATAAATGTTTGAAGGCTGCTAAGAATAAAGACATTGAAATAGAAACGCAGCAACTTTGCGAAGCATATTTTTATATTGGAGAGAGTTATTTAATAAAAAATGATAAGGCCAGAGCCAGAGAGTTTTTCCAAAAATGCCTGAACACTGAAGTGATGAATTTTATTTAGTACATGGCAGCTCGTGCCGAACTTGACCGAATGTAAGAGATATTCTGGAAAAGGTATTTAAGCTGTACAGTGATACCCTTTATCTGACAGCTGGCTAAAAAAAAGGCGGCCTGGGCGTTTTAAGGAAAAACATAGTCTTTTTGGAGTCTATGTATAAGGTGATACTATACCGATACAAAATCTTGACAGCAGATAGAAGTGCAAGATGATAGACATGTCCGGCTATTTTATGTAGCATTGCATAATATTGGGAGGTAAGATGAAAGGAATTATTATAGCTGCCGGATACGGGACACGTTTTCTTCCGGTGACAAAAACTGTTCCGAAGGAAATGCTCCCTTTAATAGATAAGCCCGCTGTTGCTTTCATAGTTGAAGAATTTATAAACTCGGGGATAAGGGATATAATTATTGTTTCTTCCAGAAGGAAAAAAGTCCTTGAGGATTATTTTGATATTGAAGTTGAGCTGGAAGGTGTTTTTTCCGGAGAGAAAGCAAATGAGAAACTGAAGAAAATAAAACCCTATGATGCAAATTTTTATTTTATCCATCAACAAAAGATGATGGGGACGGGGCACGCCCTGTTACAGGTTAAAAATCTCCTGGATGATGAACCGGTTGTAGTTGCCTATCCCGATGATCTGCATTTCGGGGAGATTCCCCTTGCCAAAC
>CAZEKV010000098.1:6598-8404 GCA_964512945.1 uncultured Spirochaetales bacterium
AAACATATGACAGGACAGGATGTTCGGTTCTGGCGACAATTCACAACCCGCCTGATATTAACAGATACGGGGTTCTGGGGATCGATGATGATAATCTTCATGTCAGGGAAATCGTCGAAAAGCCTTCTCCAGGGGAGGAACCCGGTAAAGAGGTTTCCATAGGGAGATACCTTTACACATCTGATTTTTTCACCCATCTCGAAGAGGGATGGAAAAAGCATCGGGCAGAAAAAAATAGTGGTGAGTATTTTCATATCCATGCCCTGAGAAAACAAATCCTGCAGAGAAAGGTCGTTTATAAGACATGTGAAGGGGATCGTCTTGATATTGGATCCCCATCGGGGTATTTAGATGCCATTCTGAGATATGCAGGTGAATCCAGGGAGTACAGAAAAACCCTTGGAGCTTTTTTTAGAGATTCCGGCTTTAATTTTTGAGAGATAATAAACGGTATTTCCTCGAAAGCTCTTCATATTTAGAGGCTTCTTCATTTTTTCCCCTTTTTTTGCACCCCAGGGCGTATATCCTGGTTTTTTCTGAGAGGATCTTTGCCGCAATTCTATTTTTTTCAGATCCAAAAAATTTTTTCTCAACAAGATTCATAAGCCCCTGTATCCTGAAAAATTCGATATGCCCGTATTTCGCTGAAAGCTGATCGTTATGTCCCCCGCGTTTTATAGTTAATGCCTCATTGAGGTAGCCGATGGGATTGTCCCGGGTAATTCTCAGCCAGAATTCATAATCTTCGGCTATTTCAAGATCCTCTCGAAACCCTCCGGTTTCTTCATATAATTTTTTTTCCATCATGACAGTGGATGGTCCTATAATACATTTATGTAGAGCGTCATTAAAAATATCTCCTTCTCGTTTGTGGCGTTGTTTTGATTGAGAGATTATTTTATTGTTTTTCAGCCAGATTTCCCTGGTATGGGATATCCTTAATTCCGGGTTTCTGCTAAACAATTCAAGCTGTTTTCTTATTTTCCCTGGTTTCCAGAGGTCATCAGAATCAAGAAAAGCTATATATCTGCCATCTGCCGCACGGACTCCCAGGTTTCGCACGGCTCCGGGCATTCCGCTGTGGTCTATTCGTAAATATTTTATTCCCGGTACTGTGGATATTTTTTTTGTCTCATCGGTTGATCCGTCATCAACAACAATTAACTCGGTATTGTAATCCTGGGATAAAACGGAATCAACAGCCTCTTTTAAAAATTCATATCGATTATAAACGGGTATTATAACGGAAATTTTAATATTTTCTTTCACTGTTGTTAATCCTGGATACTATGATTCTGTACAGTTTATTTGGACTTGTCCGGTGAGACGAGAAAGTATTCTAAAATGCATACGAATTTTCTATTCTGATAATAACGTTTCATCATTTACAAAATCTTTTTTCCTGATTTTATGGAATTCTTCAATAAGCTTTTCAACAGTCAATTTTTTCTTTTTTTCACCACAAACATCAAGGATTATCTCTCCCCCGTCCATCATCAATAACCGATTTCCGTATTTAATTGCGTGTGCCATATTATGGGTAATCATCATTGTTGTAAGTTCGAATTTTTCTATAAATTTACTGGTTAAATCCAGGACAAGCTGTGCATTCTTCGGAATCAACCACGGCAAAATAATTCGTGCTGACCACTTTAGCGGGACTTTCCAAAGTTTTTAGATTTTTCAAAACCTGACAACAGCATCCGCAGCACATGCAGATATTAGAAGGTTTTTGCGCGTTTCCGGGTTGAAGTACCAGCCCTTCTTTCAGGCCCTTATGCAAAACGTCAAGGGCCTCTTCCTGTG
>CAZEKV010000099.1:0-8401 GCA_964512945.1 uncultured Spirochaetales bacterium
CACCTGTTCAAAATGAACTGCAAGGTCAACATCTTCTTCGAATATCCTGGCATCTTTTAATTCTGAGTCTGACAGGAGGTACATATTCCCGCAGACCTCGATAAGAGAGCCTTTGTTTACAGAAGCATAAACAAGATTCCAGTCATAGACATCAAGAATAGCATCTTCCTTTTCCCTTATCCTTTCCAGAACGGCAGCGGGGATCTCCTCCTGAGCCATTTTATCTGCATACTCAATCCGCGATTTTGAATAATTTGCAGGATAATCTTCATCCTCCGGACGTATATGAAGATCCAGAGTGATTTGCCTTCCTTTGATAACTTTGGGAAAAACATCGATAATTTCCTTTTTTCCAAACTTTTCCACTTCACTCTTTAGAACCTCACAAAGAATTTGTTCCTTTTCCTCAGCAGACTGACCCTTTAGTTCGAAAAGATAATAGGCGTAAAAACGACCCAGCTTGTTGATATCCTCATCATGAACACCATCATGTTCAATTCGTTTGTGATATATCTCAAAAATATCCAGATTTCTGACAGCCTCGTAAAGCTTCTCATATTTTCTAAGCGGCTTAAGGATCTCTTCAGAACCAACATAGACCCGGTTCCCAACAGTCACACCCTTACTTATATCTACCTTACTTAAAAGCTCAGAATAACGTTTTATCCTTCCCACTTTATTTACCCTTTTCTTTACCTTTTGCTTTAGGCTTTTTATCCGGCTCTCTGGCCTTTTCCCTGTCGATTTTATTTTTCTCTTTTAGAGATACACGCTTTCTGGGGGATTCTTCTTTTTCGTGATAGCTAGCCTTAACAAGCAATACAGGAGGTATTATATCTTCCATCCTCTTCCTGTCATCAAAAAAAGCATTTCTAACCGCCGAAGCGTGAATGGAAACTTCTTCCATATCAGGATCGGTTCCCACCCCCTCCAGATCCGAAATTCTGTCAAGAATATTAAGAATGGTTCTGTTAAGGGCGTATTCCTGGCCTTTCTCTTTATCGAGATGCTTTCCAAGAGCATTTAAATCGGCAATTGATATTGGATAAATCCTGTATCCGTCTCTGGGAGAACTATAATTTGATTGTAAAACCCCAAGAATTACAGACAGGTTTTTGGGATAAATTCCACCCTTATGCCATTTTGTCATCATTCCAAATATTTTCCCGACAATATACCTGTTGGGCTGCACCGGAGAGAGAAGCAGGAACGGATCTTTGTCCCCGATCAGGGAATCAATCACCCAGTGATTTTCCACTTCAAGCATCTTCAGAAAAACAGGATAATTTTCCGGAGTCAAGCCTACTGTATTCAAAAAAGAGGCATACGTTATCGCTGCTTCAACAGCCTCGTAGGTTCTGCAGCCAATAATTCCCCTTAACAGTCCATTCTCAATACCCTCTACCTGTTCTTTTGTCCAATCTTCTTTTGCTAGAATTTCATCCATTTTTTAAAACCTCCTTTTTAATCATGCCTATGAGAAACATCAATATCTTCTTCGAAAATAAATCTTGGAGAGACCTCATCTTTTAGATAATCGCCTCGAACAAGCAGCACCTGGGGAATACAGTCTTCCAGTTTCTTGCTGTTATCAAAAAAGTTCCCCCGTATTTTTAAGGCCTGTCTGGCTACCTCTTCCATTGATTCATCCCAGCCCAAACCCTGAAGCTTTCCTATTCTGTCAAGAATATCCAGAATACATCGGTTCTGGGGATAATTTTGTCCCCTTTCCTTTTCCAGATGCTTACCGAGATTATCAACATCTGCAATTGTCAGAGGATATATCTTGTAGCCATCCTTCGGAGAACTATAAGCACTCTGGAGAACTCCAAGGGCAATGGAAAGGGTATTTGGATAAATACCTCCAGGATGCCACCGTGTCATCAAAATAAAACATTTCGATAAAACATAATAATTTGGTTGAATCGTTGACAGGAAAAGAAATGGATCCTCATCTCCGATTAATGAATCAAGAACCCAGTGATTCTCAATTTCCAGCATTTTAAGAAATAGGGGATAATTGTCTGAATTCAGACCCGAAAGTCTTAAAAACCTCGTATATCCAATCGCGGCTTCGGCTGCCTCCGGCGTTCTTGCAGCAATTATCTGTTGCAAAAGCCTGTTTTCCACCATCCTTACATGTCCCCTTGTCCAGAGCTTTGCCTGGTCTTCCTGCTTTGCCATAATACCTCCTGTTATTTTTTCTTCCTTGAAGAACTCTTTCCTTTGTCTAACACGGAAAGGTTCTCTTCCATTTCTCTATCAAATGAAGTCTTCGCATTCCTAATAGGACCGACTTCTTCTTCGATCTTAGTAATCACGGCCTCGACCTCCTTCAATTTATTCATTTCACTCTGTGTAGCACCTGAAACTTCACTTCGGAATTTATATAATGCCTTTAACAAAAGCTTTAATTCCTTTTCATCTAAATTCATTTTAGCCTCCTTTTCGGTCACTGATTTTTATTAAAGTGATTTCATTTCCTTTCTCATTGTAAAACATCTGATCGAAACTGCTGCTAATCAGCTGAGAGCCTTTCCCTGAAACCTTTAAAACCTTTTCTCTCGAAAATCCTCCGCCGCATTCTTCTGAATTCTGTTTCCGACACCCCGATGTATCAAAGCCCTTCCCCTCATCCTTGATTTTAATCATCACCCTATTATCTTCTATTTCAACATTCATATAGATTTTTCTTCTGCCATATTCATCGCTGTTCATTCGTTTAGTTCTCAGTTCTTCATACCGGTCTTCCTCAAATATGTCATTCGGCCTGAGAGATGATGCAAGTTCCAGATTCCCATGCTCGATAGAATTGAGCAGTGCTTCCTCAATTGACAGAACCATCCGATCCTCTTCTCCGACACCCTCAGCAAATCCTGCCAGCTTCAATATCCCCGCAATGTATTTAGATGTTTGTGTTATTTTCAGATTATGTGTCTCCCACTCAAAAGAGTGAACAAGTTTTTGCAACCCAAAAAAAACTCCTTTCTTCTCTCTACTCTCAGTAACAGCATTTATTAATCTTGAAATCGTTTTTTTTATCTCGGCCTCATCCGCAGGCAAAAAGAAGAAAAAAGAAGCGATCAGAGTTGCTGAAACCTGAAACAATACTTCCCTTTTCCCATATTCAACACCAAAAGCGTAAAAATGATTGGATGCATTTACAGTAACCTTTTTAACAAATTTTAGATCCTCACTATTACGTACACCTATTACCACCGCGAGGGAAGAGTCGTTCTCACATAAGAAAGAATAGGGATCCTCCTCAAGCACAACCAGCTGATGACCCTTCAACGAGACCACGTGCTCCAACCTGGAACATTCCTTCTCCATAAATCCGGCAGCAAAAATATTCATTTCTACAGGTAACCCCTCACAGTCCTAATTTTAGTGTAACTATTTTTAAAAAAGCAAATTTTTTTTTAGATTTTTTATTTTAGTTCAGCGATAATACTATATGGAGGTCGAACTTGCGAAAAATACTTTGCATCGCACAACAGAAAGGAGGGGTCTGCAAAACAACAGCGACCTTATCTATTTCTGCGGCTCTGGCAATAATGGGAGAAAAGGTACTGATGCTGGACACAGACCCTCAGGCCAATCTAACCAGAAATATTATTGATTATAATTCCATAAAAAATGACATAACATCACTATACAAAAATTCTATTTCAATAAAAGAACTGGTAACCCCTACACCCTATGAAAATTTATTTATAATCCCCTCAAAACCCTCATTAAGCGGCGTTGAGAATATGGAAAGGAAATTATCAACATATAATGCACTGAAGAAATCCATCCCTGAAATAGGAGATAAATTTAAATATATTATTATTGACACCCCGCCTTCTCTCGGGCTTTTTACAGTATCAGCCCTGCTCGCCGCCACACATGTCCTTGTTCCTGTACAACCCGCCTTTTTCTGTCAGGAGGGACTTGGAGATCTGAATGTTACGATAAAGGAAGCAAGAGAAAATAATAATAATCTGCTCAGTGTCCGATTCTTTATAACATTGTATGACAGAAGAACAATCATTGGTCAGGATCTGGTAAAACTTCTGCGGTCACAGCTGAAAAATCAGATTTTTGATACACATATAAATAAAAATATCGCAATTGAAGAAAGTCAATACGCTCAAAAAACTATTTTTGATTATGATTCCAATTCAAGAGGCGCCAGGGATTTTATGAATCTCTCAAAAGAAGTTAGAAAATGGCTAGAAAAAAAATATTAAAAGGACAGAATGCCGAATACGTTGAAAAACGAATCGCTGATGTTCCGGAAGATTTGGGAACTGGAAACATCTTTAAAGTTCTTAAAAATGCTGAAAAGATTGAAAGAACAAGAACCTCCTTAAAAAATGAGCAAACAGCAAAAAGTTTGCCCCCTAAAAAGGAAGAACAAAATAGCACCAAAAAGGGAAAGGATAACATATTTTTCAATCGGAAGGAAAAAGAGATGATCAAAACTTCATGCAAGTTCTTCAGGAATTCCCTGCCTGTTTACCTGCGCTCGGTACAGGCAGATTTAAAAGTGATCGATGCTATAGTCAAAAAACTAAAATGATTCGTGGGCTTCAATAAACAGCTTTAGATCTCTGTAAAAATTCTTGTAATATTTGCCGTAAGATAAAATATGCCTGGATCGGGGATAGGAAAAGCAACTCACCAATCTTTCGTCAGCACCCTTAGTTATTGTGTCAATAGAATTAATAGCCACCATGCTGTCTTCCTCGCCGTAAAATATTCCCGCACTGCATTTCAGGCTCGAAAGGAAACTTTCGATTATTATATCTTTTTGCTTTTTCCTTGTTCCCCGGATAAATTTACAGGAAATCATTCCCTTTTGATCGGCAATCGGATATTCAATACCAGAATCCTGACCACCGGAAACAAGAACCTCATCTCTTATATCCAGCTTTTTATTTTTCTTAAAATAAAGCAGGCCTTTTAATGGATATGAAAAAAAATCCAGAATGGGCGAGATTAGTATAAAGAGCTTGAATACCGGAAAAAAATTTAGACAATAATATAAGAAAGGAAGGCAGTTTGTTGAAAAACTAAACGGAATTATTTTTATATTTTCTTCATTTTCATTAATAAAAGATCTAAACTCGTCCAGGTGTTTTATGTAAGAATCCAAACCACGGCTCTCCAACAATTCAGGAACATAAATCTTGAAATTATTTTCAAGCAAAAAATTTATCATCCTCTTGTTTTTGTTCATGGATAAAAACGGCCCCTGTATGACAAGTGCAATCCGCTTATATGCCCCTATATTTTTCTCCCATGTTTGATACGGTATTTCACCCCCGTCTCTTGTTTTAAAGATTGTTGTTAAATGATTCATAGTAAAATCCTTTTTCGAAATCCATCACAATAAGCAAGTTTATTTAAAATCAGCACTACGGACTCCCGGTTTAATTATTTTATTTGAATCATGAATTGTCAAATTTTTCTCCTCACTCCTCTCTTTTCTATCTTGACTTTTAAACGCTCCTTTTTTAGATTAGGGAAATGAAAACGATTCCTTTTTCAAAAGATCGCCTGGAGGAGATAATCAGCAAATATCCCACTCCTTTTCATATATACGACGAAAAATCGATCAGGGAAAAATCCAGAGAGTTTTATAAGGCTTTTTCGTGGGTACCCGGCAATTTTAACAATTATTTCGCAGTAAAGGCTCTTCCCAATCCCCATATACTTCAAATTCTAAAAGAAGAGGGCATGGGGGCAGATTGTTCTTCCCTGCCGGAGCTTATCATAGCTGAAAAATGCGGAATAACCGGGGACAACATAATGTTCAGTTCCAACAACACCCTGCCCGGAGAATTCCTGAAAGCCAGAGAGCTTGGAGCAATTATCAATCTTGATGATATCTCGCATATTGATTTTCTGGAAAAAGAGGCGGGGATCCCGGACAAAATATGTTTCAGATATAATCCCGGAAAACTAAAAGAGGGAAACCCAATTATCGGAAAACCCTTAGAAGCCAAGTATGGACTGACGGAAAATCAAATCTTTGAGGCATATAGAATAATGAAGGAAAAAGGTGTAAAAAGTTTTGGTCTGCACACAATGATTGCCTCAAACGAGCTTGATCCTGAATACTTTATTGAAACTGCAGCCATCTTGTTCGATCTTGCACTTGAAATAGCAAAAAAACTAAAAATCACTTTGAGCTTCATAAACCTCGGGGGGGGACTGGGAATTCCATATAGACCTGAAGAAAAAAATATCGATCTACTCTACATCTCAAAGGGAATAGAAAAACTCTATAAGGAAAAACTTTTATCAAATGGATTGGATAAAATAAGAATTGTAATGGAATCCGGAAGAATGATTACAGGGCCATCGGGATACCTCGTTTCCCGTGTAATACATATCAAAAAAACCTATAAAACCTTCATTGGTCTTGATTCTTCTGCGGCAGACCTTATGAGACCGGGTATTTACGGAGCATACCATCATATAACAATTCCAGGGAAAAAAACAGAAACAACATCCCATATCTATGATATAACAGGCTCTCTTTGTGAAAATAATGACAAATTCGCTATAGACAGAAATCTACCGGAGATATCAATCGGAGACCTTGTTGTTATCCACGATACCGGTGCCCATGGACATGCAATGGGTTTCAATTATAATGGAAAATTGCGCCCGGCAGAGCTTTTACTGGAATCTGACGGTTCGGTAAGGCAGATAAGGAGGGCTGAGACCGTGGATGATTATTTTGCGACAATAAACTTTAAGAGAAAAGATGAATAAAGGTTTACCTCTTCTTTACATTCTGACAGGCATCCTGCTTTTCTCCTGCCCTACCCCCATTGATAGAGCAAAAAAGTTCAACAATACAATTGTTACCCTCCATAGCGAATTAAACCTTGAGATTGAAAAATTTGTTGACTCTTTTCAATCTATCTCCAGTGAAAAACTGGAGAAAAATCGAATTGCCCTGAGTTCTTATGCCGACAAAATAATTAAACAAACAGAAGAAATTCCTGTAGTTACAAATGGTACGGATTTTAAAAATAATGCAATTAATCTTTTCAAATTTTACAAATCAATAATAGACGGAGAATTCAAAGAGCTGGTTGGATTAATCTCTGAAAAACCGGACACCTATCGAATAATAGAAATCAAAAAAGCTATCAGCGAAAAAACTGCTGTCATTGACGAGAGATTTCGTCAAAGCCAGAGAGAATTCGCCGCACAACATAATTTAAAAATCGCTCAATAATATCAAAGGAGAGAATATGGCAGATGCAAGCAAACTAACAAATCAGGAAAAAATATTTTTGGCAGGATCAATTAAAAATATGATTCTCGCCGATGGTATTGTTGAAAACCAGGAGCTGGAGTCACTTGACCTGATAGAAAAAAAAATAAAATTTGATGATTTCGAAGAATGCCTTGAGGAATTCGAAAGGGAGGTAAAAGATTCGGATTCCTACTGGAAAATGGCTGAAAAGATCTCGAATGAGGAAACAAAGGAATTGGTACTGGAAGTGCTGCACGAACTATCCATACAGGATGGATTCATGAAAAAAACGGAAAGTAATTTGCTAGAAGAGCTTCGCAGTATCTGGAAAAACATAGAATAGTTTTCCATAGAAAAAGCCTAATCCTGTCGCAATAAACCGGGTTATTCTCTATTGTGGAAAAAATGAAAACTTTTGTTTAGTAATGAGTTGTTTGATTCTTTTATTATTATTTCTTCAATCTCTTTTGATGTCTTACAGCTGAGCATTCTATTCCTGAAATTAACTCGACTGACAATTCTCAAAAGAGAAGATAGAACCGAGAGATATTCATTCTGCATATCCGGGGGATTTGCTATCATAAAAAGCAGCCTTACGGGCTTATCATCGGACGAGTTGAATTTTATTCCCTTATGGGAAATCCCCAGAGCAAGAAAGATTGATCCAATCTTGTCCGTTTTCCCGTGGGCTATGGCTATTCCATGACCTATTCCGGTACTCCTGATTCTCTCTCTGTTTATTACCCTGTTTTCCAGATCCTTTCGATCATTAATCTTCCTGAAGACCGGCGCCTCATGAATCAATTCACGAATCGCATCGAATTTTTCAGTGTTTTTCAGTTCATAAACATTACCGTTTATAAAATTCTCTTTCATTCCAGGCTCTCTACCATAGAGAATCGGTAAAAAACGGAATAAAGATAATAACTTAAAATTTTTTATGTTTCAAAATCCAAAAAAACCAGAAATCCTAATTTGTACGGCCTCACATACTGTTTTTAAGGTTCTTCCGCAAATGATATTATCCAGACAAAAAACGATCCTTTACCCTGAATTTCAAGGTTAACATCGCCGGAACAAGGACAAGGGTCATAACCGTTGCAAAAGATAAGCCGAAAAGCATTGTAAAAGCAAAGG
>CAZEKV010000100.1:0-8326 GCA_964512945.1 uncultured Spirochaetales bacterium
GCCGGAGAGTACATCGGGTTTTACGAGTGCTTCGCCCCCCCATTTTTCGAGGGATTTTTTTATGGAGGTCATTTCTGCGTTTCCTGAAATATGCCCTGGTACGGGTATCCCGTAGCGAAATGCGAGCTGTTCAAGGAAGGTAAATTCAGTTACATAAATTCCCATCATTTCCCCCTCGTTTAGAATAGAATTATAATCACCAGATATAAAAAATGTCAATAAAAAAACTTATTATAAATTACTGTTTATAGATTTACCCAAATAATATTCGTAATTTTCAATTTTTATCAATAAAAATACGAAGAGAGATATAATAGCGTGTTAAAAAAAAATACTTTCGGATATTTTGTATTAATGTTATCATTCTAAATCATGTTTTACAGGATCCTTTTGTTATCAACTATTGTCGCTTTAACCGGATATTCTTTCGGTGATGGGGGTAGCCCCCCGACAGGCCGGGAAGGGGAGGTTACGAGGGGAATCGACCTTCTTCTGGGTACAAGATGCGGGCTTACCATATACGAGCCTGGTAGGGAAAGAGTAATAACCAGGGTATTCTCCAGGGTAAGGGAAATTGAACTGAAGATGAGCAGGAGGATGGAAAACAGCGAGGTTCGGGCTATTAACAGGAATTCAGGAATAGGGGAAGTCGCGATATCCGACTCGACATGGTCTGTAATAAATACATCACTCCGTTATTCGAAAATAAGCGATGGAGGTTTTGATATATCGATAGGTCCTCTTATAGCCCTGTGGGAGGAAAGCGGTATCAAAAAGATCCTGCCGCCGGATGAAGAAATTAAATCTGCATTAAATCTCACGAATTATAAAAACATTCTGATGAATAAAGAAAAGCAAAGCGTTTTTTTAAAAAACAGGGGTATGATAATCGACCTCGGTGGAATAGCAAAAGGCTATGCAGTAGATGAGGCTGTTGATATATTAGCCGAAGAGAATGTCAAACACGCAATAATTGATTTTGGGGGGAATATTTACGCATACGGTGTAAAGAAAAACGGGAAAAAATGGAGAATAGGGATAAGAAATCCTGATGGGAGAGCCTTGGATTATATCGGGATTATAGAGGTGTCGGATAAAGCTATTGCGACATCGGGGGGTTACGAACGCTTTGTAACAATAAACAATAAACATTACCATCACATACTTGATTCGAAAAATGGATATCCCGTAGAGAGCGGTTTATTGAGTGCCTCTATAATATCAAAAAAATCAATTGATGCGGATACTCTTTCGACAGTAGTTTTTATAATGGGTTTGAAAGAAGGGCTTCGCTTAATAGAAGGAATTAAGGAGACGGAGGGGGTTTTTATAACAAAAGAAAAAGAAATCTATCTTACTTCCGGCCTGTACGGGAATTTTCGTTTAACCAATAACAATTTCAGGATCTCAGAATAATAGCCGGATGGAATATTTAAAAATATTTTCCAGTAAAGAAAATGTATAAGTCTGTAAATGAGGTTGTAATTGAAAAAATTGCAGCGGGGGGCAGCGGCCTCGGCAGAATAGGGGGAAGGGTTGTTTTTGTCCCATTTGTTCTGCCGGGAGAGGTGGTTTCTTTCAGGATTCTGAATGCAAAAAAGGACTATGCCGTTGGCGAGCTGGTAGAGGTTAAAAGGAAATCACCTCACAGGGTAAAGCCCTTATGTAAATTCTATGGGTTATGCGGCGGTTGCAATTTTCAGCACATGGAGTACACTGAACAGCTCAAACAAAAAGAGAATATCTTAAAAGAGGCTTTTTTTAGAACGGGAAAGATCGATTTATCCATACAGAAAGTAGTTGGATCAAAAGAATTTAATTACCGTAGCAGGGTACAGTTCCACACAGACCGCCAGGGGATTGCAGGTTTTAAGGAAAAAGGATCTGATAGTATTGTGAAAATAGACAATTGCCCTGTCTGCGTTAAAACGATTAATGATTTTTTGTCCGCCCGGCCGGAAATTTGTAAGAACAGCAGGTTTCTGGTCTTCGGGGATGAAAACGCCTTCTATGTTGAGAAGGAAAACAGGAACGAAATTATCCGTCTGAATATTCTCAATAAAGAAGTAGTCTTTCCCCTGACGGCTTTTTTTCAGGCTAATTCGGGGATTCTACCCTCAGTGATAGATTATGTAAAAAAAGATGCGGGGGGAGAAACCCTTCTGGATCTATATTCGGGTGTGGGAGTGTTCGGCTCCTATCTGGGAGAATTCTTTAACAGGGTTGTTTTTGTTGAGGAAAATCCCGCTGCGGTAAAATATGCAAAAATAAATGCCCCCTCCCCGAAAAATCGATTTTATTCATCAAGGGTTGAAACCTGGATACAGAAAGAGGGTAAAAAGTATTTTCCAGAGACTATTTTTGTGGATCCTCCCAGAACAGGATTATCTCCGGGTGTAAGAAAGTATATTATAGACAGAAGACCCCGGGCTCTTTTATACCTTTCCTGCAATCCTGTAACCATGGCGAGGGATGCCGGGACTTTTATAAATTCAGGATGGAAAATTGACGATGCTGTTTTTTTTGATTTTTTTCCCCAGACCTCCCATATAGAATTATTCTTAAAACTGAAACCGGAGTAAGAATTTGGAAGAAAGAGGCTTTAGCCTAATTCATATTTTTTTTATCCTGCTGTTACAGATATCTTTTTCTACCGGCTTATCCTCCCAGGAGAATTTCATATGGAGGAGGGTGACCGGCGGGGCTATAAGGGGAAGACCGGCGGTTAATTCGGAGGGCACAATATTTGTTATTTCGGAGGATAAATTCCTGTATGCCATATCCCCCGAGGGCGATAAAAAATGGCGGACAAGGTTAGACGGGAGAGCCTGGGATTCTCTTTCAATTGCTCCTGACGGGACAATCTATACCTGTTTAAAATCAGGAGCCCTGATGGCAATAAACAAAAAGGGAAAAAAAATCTGGAAAATGGAATTGAGAGGAACACCGGTAGGGGATCCCGTTATTGACAGGTATGGATCAATCTACATTAGTTTTAGGAATGGAGATTTATTTTCAATTTCACATACAGGCAGACTGAAATGGAAGATGAATTTCCCGGCGGGTATTTCTTCAGCTCCCTCTGTGGATTCAAACTATACTCTATATTTACCGACTGGAGACAATCGTTTATATGCAATAGCAACCTGGGGTAGAAAAAAGTGGTCTATTTTGCTTGCAGGAAAACCCTCTTCCCCGATTGTCGATGGGCAGGGGATGATCTACGTGGGGACTGGAATCGGATCGATTGTTGCAGTAAACAGCAATGGTTCCATTAAGTGGAATTACTTTTTTGGATCAAAGGTTTTTGCCCCCGTATTAACCAGAAAGAGAATAATTATAACAACAGAAAAGGGTTTAATTGCCTCCTTCACCAGAAAGGGAAAGAAGCTCTGGGAAAAATATGCGGGATTGAAACTCTCCGGTTCCTGTTCAATTGCCAGAACCGGCAAAATCTATGTCTATTCTTCCGGAGGCAGTATAATTATATTGCCCAGGCGGGGATCGAATATAACAAAGATCTTTGTAGGCGGGGCAGCCGATATCGATGAAAAATCTCCGGTGCTTACCATGGATGGGAGGATCTATTCCGGAGGAAAGGACTGGGTGCTCTACTGTATTGATGCGGAGCCCCTGCTGGTGTCGCCATGGCCCTCATTCGGATGTAATCCCTTTCACAGGGGCTCCCCCGATACAGGTGCCCTCCTGGATGTTGAGGAAGAATTCAAGAAGAATCTCGATTTCATCTATCTAAAGGCTCTAATTGAATCCGACAACCTTGAAGACAAAAAGATTGCCCTGGATGATATTGAAAGTAGAATAAAAACGGGTAATTGTGGTGAAAGTATTCCCTACCTCGGGTATCTGTTGAGATACCTTGTTTCTGAGGGGGTGTTACGCCCGCTTTTTAGGGATAAAATCATTATAAATAATTATCCGGAAATAAGGGCAAAGGCCGAACTCCTCCTTGGAGAAATAGGAAATATACAAACTACTTCGTTTTTGCTGCAGATGGTAAAATACGATTACGATCAATATGCTGCAGGAGCTGCTGTCAGGGCAGTTGGACTTCTTAAGAGTGATCCCGACGGAGAAGCCGTAAGAACCATTTCCTACATATTAAGGAGAAAGAATTTTTTCAGGATAAATGATAAAATGGCAATAGAAATTCTCCTTGCTTTAAAAGAAATTGCGGTTTATCATGGATACATGCCCCATAAATCAGGGCTTGAATCCATCTTTGATATATATAATGGTAATTTCAGCAAAAAAACAAAAAAAATTGCGCTGGATGTGTACCGTGATATATTTGAATGACAGGAGAAAAAATATGAAATTCTGTTATATTACAGTTTTAACGGTCTTTTTTTCAGTTTTACTTTCAGGCATTGATGTTGATAAGGAAGAACTGGATATCCAGAGAGATAAAGCCATCGAATTTATAAACTACACAGGGCCTCACTCATATGTTAACACAATAGAAGAAATTCTGGATATTGGCAGGGGGCTGGGAAAGAGGATTACGAACAAATACGGCGAATTCGGGTATTCAAGAAAGTACAGGGTTATACATGCGGTTGATCCCAGAACTGAAGAAGCCCTCGATGCTGATATATTTATAATTGATAAGGCCGCAAGGGTCGATCATATTTTCACCCTTAAATTGATGATAAGGGGATATCTCCGCTCGGCATACGGATACTCGGGGAAGGATGCCGCTACACTCACCGAATTTATTGTCTACTATAATGCAGTTTTCAGAAATGATATTGAATATCTCGGCACAAAATACAAAAAGATTGTTATGGATAACCTGAGCAAAGAGAACGCCGGCCTTTCTCTTCTCTATTCCGATTGGCCCGGGAAATCGAGGATAGTAATACCCCTCTCAGAAATGAGCGAAAAAGGGACATTGAGCTCTCTTAAGTCGGATGAACTAACTGATAAAAAGGTTATTGATGAGCTTCGAAAAGAAGAGGATATGGCTGTAGAGCCGAGAAAAGAGATTGTTGAGTTAAAGGAAAAAGAGATCGAGCAGAAACAGGATGATCTGAAAAAAGAAAAAGATACAGCTGAGGCAGAGCTTGAAGAGGCAAAGGAAGAAAAAGAAAAAATTGCGGAAGAGAAAGAAAAGATTGAAAAAGAATTGAGCGACCCCACCGTAAAAAATAAGACCGAACTTGAGAAAAAGAAAGAAGTCCTCGAAAAGCAGGAAGCTGCGGCTGATAAAAAGATAGAGGAAAAAACAGAAAAAGTTGAGGCTCTTTCTGAAGAAGAAAAGAAACTGAAAGAAAGGGAGAAGGCGGTATCGAAGGAAAGGGATCAGATCGCCAGGGATAAACAGGATATAATAAATAATGAAGAAAGCCGTGATGTCTCAGATAAAACCTCCGCTTCTTCCGGGGGGAGGCTGGTATACCTCTATATAAATAGCAGCGGATCCGGCCGCCTGTATCTTATTGATGATAAATCAGGCAATCCGTTATTAAAGTCAGCAATAGATACCGTCCACGAAAGAAAGTACGAGAGGATCGGAAATGATCTGGTTATAATAGCCGGAAATTCAAAATCAGGGGCTAATCTCTATGTTATTGATTCTTCAACTCTGGAACAGAAAATAAAGGGAGCGGATAGTATTTACGGAAAAAGCATATTATTTGTAAGCGGTTCTTCCATTTTTGCCATAGTCAGTAAAAACGGTAAAACTTTTCTGGGCAAGTTTGATGCCGGATTGAATCTTGTCCTTCAATCAGAAGTAGGGGTTTTCGGGGTCACAACTATGGAAATAAAATCGGGGAAATTATATATTCAGGAGAAAGGTGGAAATATCCTGGTCCTATCAGCCTCGGATTTGAAAAAAGTAGAATAAAGGGGGAATAATGGAAGATCTTAATGTTTTCTCCGGCAGAAGCATATCGGTTGTAAATGATCTCTCGCTGGACGAGCAGATATATCTGTACGAGAAAACACGGGAACTAAAGGATGAGATACAGAATGGAAACGGAGGGGATCGCTTTAAGATAAACGATCCTGATCTGAGTATCTATCTGCTTTTTTTTGAAAACAGTACCCGTACAAAAGAATCTTTCAGGAACGCCGCAAAATTCCATAATTCAAGAGTAAACGATTTCAACGTCGCAGGTTCATCTTTTAATAAAAAAGAGAGTATAACCGACACAATAAGAATGCTGTTTGGATACAGCAGGAGATCCATGTTTATTGTGAGGAGCGGCCTTGAGGGCGTGTGCCGTTCTCTTGAATCATCGATTGGGAATTATGCAGAAAAAATCGGGATGCCCCATCCCTCTTTTATCAATGCCGGGGATGGAAGACACGAACATCCTACGCAGGAATTTCTTGATGAATTCAGTTTTCTTGAGCAAAAAAACTGGAACAGAGATTCATTTCATATCGCCCTCGTGGGAGATCTCTTTCATGGAAGAACAGTACACTCCAAGGCAGATGGCCTTAAAATATTCAAGGATGTCAGGGTTGATTTAGTTGCACCTGAAGAACTTGCCATGCCGCCATACTATGAAGAGAAAATGAAGGCCAATGGTTTTTGTGTAAAAAAATATTCTTCAATTGATGAATACCTCGCTCAGAAGGATGTAGCCCGGACATGGTATTTTACAAGGCTTCAACTTGAGCGAATGGGTGATAAGGTTAGAGAGAAGGCCGGCGAACTCAGGAAAATGGTCGCCTTCTCGGAAAATTATTTGCCAGAGCTCAAGACAAAAACAAAATTCTTTCATCCCCTTCCAAGACATAAAATCTACCCCACGGTTCCTTCTTTTCTTGATTCAACCGATTTAAACGGATGGGATCTGCAGTCAATGAATGGATACTTTACGAGAATTATGGAAATAGGACTGCTCTCAGGACATATCGGGGGCGACTTTAAGGGAAGAAGTGTGGCTACTCCCGAATTTCCCGATGATTTTGTGAAAGAGGCGGATATCAAAGTAAAAGTAAAGCATGACTACAAGGTGGGGATAAAGCCTGTAGATAATGGGATAGTAATTGATCATATTGGGAAGGGGAAGGATATTGAAAGGGTATGGGATCATATAAATAAGATACGAAGATTAATGAAATTGAATTCCATAAGCTCTCACGGGGTATATTCTTCGGAGGGGAGTAAAAGTTATAAAGGGATTATTTCACTCCCCAAAATCCAGTCCTTTGATGAACGTCAGATTAAAATGCTGGGGGCAATAGCTCCTGGGTGTACATTAAATATAATTAAAGAGAGAAAAATATTTAAAAAATACAGACTTCATATTCCCCCAAGGATTTATAACTTTGACGAGATATCCTGCAAGAATGAAAACTGTATTTCCTATCCCGATCATTATCAGAATGTTGAGCCAGAATTCACACGCCTTGAATCCAGTACCTTTGTATGTAAGTACTGCGAAAAACCCCATAATTTTCATGAGATCTGGGATAAGTAGATCTTAATTAATACATGTTTCTATGTCCGAACTCAATTTTTTTTATCCCCCGTATATTTAGTAATAAAATACCCGGATAACGAACCCAAAATCAGAGTCATTATTGTAATCGGGATTAATGAAACAGGTTCTTTCCAGGCAATCAAAATTGCGGAAGGCAGCAATACCAGAAATCCTATCAGGATTCCTTTTAAAACCGATTTTATTTTCAAATCAACAGATGCAATTAAAAATCCAACGACAATCCACATTGTAAAAGCCGAAATACAGGCATCCCACGTTAACTTCTGGATTATCATCGGGGTTACATCTAAAACCCCCGCAATACCGCCGAAAATAAGCCCCACAGTCTGCTTTTTCATGGTTAATCCCTCCTTTTTTTATCAGTCTATAATAAGAGAAGCTTACTCTATTATTAGATTATCAAGAAAATAGAGCAGATCTTTTTTTGATTCATTAAATACATTATTACATGTATCCAGTAGTATTTCATAATATATCGTTCCGTCGTATCTGGTGTAATACTCCGGAATCACGTAATACGAAACCTCCTCCCCCGGGGCACTTTCTATAGCTGCGGGCTTTTCAATTTTAAGTCCCTTTATTTTGGGCTCCTTACTCTCAAAGAATATTGCGTACCCGTGAGCCCCTCCGACTTCTTTATACATATCATTATTTTTAGTCTCGTACGTAACAAAATTGTACTTTTTTGACAGTGATTTTATCTTTTTTGCTTTTTTAAACACGGATACACCCTTTTTTACATATTCCGAAAAAGGTATTTTGCTATTGGCTTTAGCTATTATTACAATATTATACGTAATATTCTTTTTCTTACTTCTTACTTCACATATAAAAAATGTCTGATT
>CAZEKV010000101.1:0-8245 GCA_964512945.1 uncultured Spirochaetales bacterium
TAAAGCCGTTGTCCGCTTCCCATCTTCCCGACAGAAAAGATAGAGAAATTTTCTTCCGGCTTCTTTTTTTAGCGCTTTTGATAATACGCCTGGAACCAAGGTACCTGGTGTTGTAATATTTTTCGCTTAAAGAAGAAATTATTACCCCTGTATTCGGACCTGCAGATGCTGCGTGAATTATTTTATTTTCCCCAATATATATTCCCACATGCGACACACCTCCGGTCGTATCAAAAAAAACAAGATCCCCCGGAAATAGATTTTTCCTTCTTACCGGCTCGCCGTATTTATACAAAACCGATGTTTTTCTGGGTATTTTAATCTTGAAAAGCTCTAAATAGACAGCATAGGCAAGACCGGAGCAGTCAACACCCTTATGGGTAGTACCCCCATACCTGTAAACAGTACCAAGATATTCTCTGGCTTTCTTAACAATACAAGCTCCTGCTTCTTCGGGATCCGGCACAGCAAGAACCCCTTCCGTAAACAGAAAAGAGAGCATAAAAAACTGTAAACACAATATAAATAAAAACTTCATTACTTATAGAACAAAATAGCACATAAATGGAAAAAATCAAAGAATGAAAAAACATCTTAGTATTACAGGCTTGCTGTAATAGTACAAATATTATTCTCAAAAGAGACAATTCCATCTTTAACAGCAAGGTTATTTTCATTCTTTGAGCTATTCAGATAGGTAATGGAAGAACCATCTTTAAGAATGCCAATAAAGGGCTCATGAAAAGCCTCGAAACCTATGGAACCTTTCAGAGTGGTCACTCCACAATACAAAGCAGATCCTGCATATAGAATTTTTGAATCAGATACGATGGTAAGATCAAATGTTTCCATGGATTTTTACAATTTCCCCCCTTTCTTTCTTGCTTCTTCCACAGTTCCTACCATGTAAAAGGCCTGTTCGGGGAGATCATCATGTTTACCATTAATAATTTCTTCAAAAGAGCGGATGGTCTCCTCAAGAGGGACAAATACTCCTTTCATCCCTGTAAAATGTTCGGCAACAGAAAAGGGCTGGGAAAGGAATTTTTGTATTTTTCGTGCACGCTCAACAGTTTTTCTGTCATCATCGGATAGTTCATCCATACCCATTATTGCAATGATATCCTGAAGGTTTTTATACACCTGCAATATTTCCTGAACTCTTCTGGCCACTGTATAATGCCTGTCGCCCACTATGTCCGGAGCAAGCATCCTGGAGGATGAAGCAAGGGGGTCAACTGCCGGATATATTCCGATCTCAACGATTGCACGGCTAAGATTGGTAGTGGCGTCCAGATGAGAAAATGTTGCAGCAGGAGCAGGATCCGTGTAGTCATCAGCGGGAACATAGACCGCCTGAACAGAAGTTATCGATCCCTGTTTTGTAGAAGTAATTCTCTCCTGAAGCTCTCCCAGCTCGGTTGCCAGGGTAGGCTGATATCCTACAGCAGAGGGGATCCTTCCGAGAAGTGCGGAAACCTCGGCTCCTGCCTGAATAAACCTGAAAATATTATCAACAAACAGCAGAACATCCTTCTGCTGCTCCTCCCTGAAATACTCGGCAATACTTAATGCGGAAAGGGCTACCCTCGCTCTTGCTCCCGGGGGTTCGTTCATCTGCCCGAAAATCAGAGCAGTTCTATCAATTACCCCTGAGTCTTTCATCTCTCCAAACAACTGGGTACCTTCTCTTGTCCTTTCTCCAACCCCGCAAAAAACCGAATAACCCCCATGAACCTTCGCAATGTTATTTATGAGTTCCATTATAAGTACTGTCTTACCAACCCCCGCTCCTCCAAATAACCCTATTTTCCCCCCCTTCATGTAGGGAGCAAGGAGATCCACCACTTTTATTCCAGTAACGAGGATCTCGTTTGTGGTATTCAGTTCATCGAATTTCGGGGCATCACGGTGTATGGGATACCTCTTTTTCCCCTTTAAAGGCCCTGCCTCGTCAACGGGTTCTCCGATGACATTTATTACCCGACCCAGAGTTTCCTCTCCTACAGGCACGGTAATCTGATCCCCTGTATCAACAACCTCCATTCCCCTTTTAAGGCCATCAGTTGAATCCATGGCGATAGCTCTAACAGTTCTGTCGCCCACATGCTGAACAACCTCGAAAATCAACCGGGCATTCTTTCCTTTCTCTGACGGGCGGGAAAGTATCAAAGCCGAATATATTTCAGGGAGCTGACCCTCAGAGAATTTTACATCAACAACAGGCCCTAGAATTTGAATAATTTTTCCACATCTTTCTTTACTCTGCATATCTTATCCTTTTAATGCCTCTTTTCCAGAAATGATTTCGATAAGCTCACTGGTTATCGCTGCCTGGCGTGCATGGTTCTGTATTGAAGTATATTTGTTTATCAAATCATCAGAATTATTCGTGGCATTTTCCATCGCAGTCATTCTTGAAGAATGCTCGCTGAGATTGGAATTAAGCAGGGAAATTTGAAGCCTGTAGTATAAAAGCCGTGTGGCGGCAGTCTCCGCTAGAAAATTCCCCTCCGGTTCAGTCAGATATCCGCAGCTATCTTCCCTTTTGTCTTTTTCCGGGATGAAAAAGGGAAAGAGCTGCTGCGTTTTTGTTTCCTGATGGAGTGTCGAGTAAAAAACATTCCCGATAACAAGAATTTTCTGGACTTCCCCATCTAAAAATCTCTGCATGATCCCATCGGAAAAAACCCTGAGGCGTTCTTTATCAAAAGTACGTTCTCCTATTTCAGACTGTTGGTGGATTTTATAGCCTTTGCGTTTACAAAAGTTTATTCCCTTATTTCCTATGCAGGTAAGTTCTGTTTCTACTCCGGAAGTCTTGTTCTCATCGATCAATTTACCTGCTGCTTTTTGAACCGAGCTGTTATGGGTACCGCAAAGCCCCTTGTCTCCCGTAAACATGACAAGGTGGATTCTGTCGACCTTCCCACACCCAGCAGCAAGGAGATTGGAAGAATCACTCAGTGCTGCCGCAATTTGCAGATATATACTACTGACAGACCTGGTAAAAAGCAGGAGGGAATTTTGAAGGGTGTGGAGCTTGCGAAGCTTGATCGATGAAATCATGTTCATTGCCCGCATCACCTTCTGCATGTTCTTAAGGGAAGATATCTTTCCCCCGAGGTCTCTTACATTACCCATTTTTTTCCTTTCTAATATTCAGAATCAAATTTCTCAGGGCTTCGGTTCCCGATGAGGAAATCCACTTCTTTTCAAAAGAGGGATGCTGAACAATTTGTGCGAGAGAAGAAAGTACAACCAGGTGGAAATGGCGTTGATCCATAGAGCCAAGAAGGAAAAACATCGCATGGACCCTGTCAGCCGTTGAAGAAAATTCTACGCCTTTTCTGGAACGTACAATCATCATCTGAAATTTCTTTTTTCCTTCAACCACAATATGGGGAATCGCAAAAAATGGACTCAATGCCGTGGAGCTTGATTTTTCCCTGTCAAGAAGCTTTGAGTGTATTAGCTGATACGGAAGATCCCCGGCTTCCTCCGACATTATTTTTGAGGCCTTTTTAAAGAGAGATTTCATAGAACTGCTCTTATCATAGTCAATAATAGTACAGGTCTCTATTAGATGCTCAAATCTGTCCTTTTCAACAACATCTTTTCCGCTTATTATCTCCTCAATTTCCGTTTTGAGGGATGGGGATGACAACTCTCTCGCTGTAATTCTTTCTACCAGTTTAAGCATATCCCTGTTCATCCCCGATCTGCGCTGACTTAAAGCCATTGCCAGATTAACCGTATACCCCGAATCAATCCCCGTTTCAACGGAATCAGGACGGAAAGTTTTCTCGAAATCATCGAGGATCTTGTTTGTTTCATTCTCAAGTTCTTCGTTAAAGGCTCCATTTTTTTTGAGTTTATCCAGGAAATCCTTCGCCTCAGAATCCATGTATGCAAAAAGCTCATTCTGATAGGCACGCAGCTTTTCTGTAGGATATTTATCAAGGCGTCCGGTTATGCCTGCCTTAAGTATAAGAACCTGCTTGTAAACCTCTATGGGGGCATACTGGGGCTGTTTTAGGATCTCGGTCAGGCGTTCGCCCCGGTTTAACTGATTTCGGGTTGAAGAATCCAGCTCAGAAGAAAACTGCATGAAAGCGGCAAGTTCCCTGAATTGGGCAAGGTCTATACGAAGGGAACTGGCGGTCTGCTTCATTGCCCTGACCTGTGCAGCCCCTCCCACTCTGGAAACGGAAATACCTACATTAATCGCGGGTCTCAAACCTGAATTGAAAAGATTCGCTTCAAGGAATATCTGCCCGTCCGTAATTGAGATAACATTTGTCGGGATGTAGGCCGAGACATCACCTTCCTGGGTTTCAACAATGGGAAGTGCAGTCAGAGATCCTCCGCCCTTTTCCTTGCTCATTCTGGCCGCACGCTCAAGCAGTCTTGAATGAAGATAAAAAATATCCCCCGGATAGGCTTCTCTCCCTGGAGATCTCCGCATAAGGAGCGAAAGCTCCCTGTATGCCTGGGAATGTTTTGTAAGATCATCAAAAACTACGAGAGCATGGCGCCCCGAATCCCTGAAGTACTCAGCCATGGCAGTTGCCGCGTAGGGAGCAAGATACTGAAGAGAGGCCGGATCAGAGGCTGTTGCCGCAACAATGGTAGTATATTCCAGAACTCCGTATTTTTTCAGTGTTTCTGCTAATTGAACAATGGATGACCGCTTTTGCCCGATGGCCACGTAAAAACAAAAGACTTTATCCTTCTCACTGTTTTTTTTCTGATTTATTATTGTATCAATGGCTATCGTTGTCTTCCCCGTCCTGCGGTCGCCTATAATCAACTCCCGCTGTCCGCGTCCGATGGGAATCATGGCATCTATCGCCTTTATTCCCGTTTGAAGGGGTTCAGATACATTCTGACGGTCAATAATCCCCGGACCCTTTATTTCCAGGCGGTTTTTTTTATTAGAGTTGATAGGCCCCTTCCCATCCAGAGGATTTCCAAGGGGATCAACTACCCTCCCGACAACGGCTTCACCAACAGGCACCTCGGCCACCCTGTTTGTTCTTCTAACGGTAGAACCCTCTTTAACCAGAGAATAACCGGAGAAAAGAATAATCCCCACGGTCTCCTCTTCGAGGTTCATAACCATTCCATGAACAATTGTTCCATCGTCTGTATCAACCTCAACAAGTTCGCCTGAAAGTATATTATCAAGCCCCCAAACTTGAGCGATCCCATCTCCCGCCTGAATTACACGCCCTATTTCCGCCGCATCTTCAGAAAAGGAGAATCCCTCTATTTTCTTTTTCAGGATATCAAGTATCTCCGATGGTTTGATTCTATCTCTCATTGTTTATCCTATTTTAAAAACGCTTTCATTTTTCTTATTCTTCCCTTTACTGACATGTCAATTATCCTGTTTGCCCAGGTTATACGGAACCCCCCGAGGAGTCCGGATCTGACAGTAGTTTCCAGAGTAACATTCTTCCCCAGATATTTTGTCATTCTGGTTTTTATCAAAAAAACCAAATCCTTATCCGGCTTATTCGCTGTCTCCACAAGTACCCTGACATTCCCTTTCCGGTCTTCAATAATTTCATCAAACGCCGTTCTAATAAAGGGGAGTGCGGCAATACGTCCATTCTCCGCCATAAGCATAATAGTTCGTCCTGTATACTCTCCCACATAGGGAATAAATGCGGTCTTTACAAATTCCAGATCTTTCTTCCGAGAGGTGTTCTTGCGAAGACAAAAATCACGGATTGCCGCTTCTCCAAGGATGTTTGAAAGCCGCTTTATGTCTTTTCCAACGGAATCAAGGGATTCTGTCTCCTCTGCCGCAAGGATAAGGGCTTTTGCATATCTTTTTACAACCAGACGACCACTCATAATTTTTCAGCAAGTTCCCTTGCAAAGAGATGATCCTTTTTTGCTGTGAAGGAAGATCCGATAATTTTTTCCGAAGCATCACATACAAAATCTGCAAGTTCGGCCTGCAGGGATTGAAGTAAGGCCTCCCGCTCTTCCGCTGCCCTGATCCTTGCAAGAGAAACTATTTCTTCCGCTTCTTTTTCTGCCTTTTTAAGAAGCTCCTGTCTCAAGACCTCTGATTTTTTGCGGGTCTCTCTTAAAACCTTATCCGCCTGACCCCTGGCCTCTTTGAGAATTTCTTCCTGCTCTTTTTTTATTCCTTCCAGTCTTTTTTGAATTTCCTCGGCATTATCTACCGAACCTGCAATCTTTTCTTCCCTCTCTCTTATGCTCGCCAGCAGAGGGGGAAGCACAAATTTCCAGAGAACAAAAAAAAGAACAGCAAATGCTATCCATGTCCATATTACCAGACCCGGATCAAGAGTAAAAAGCGCCATTCCTTCCCCCTATTTCATAAACACAACCAGCAAGGCAATGATTGCCCCAAAAAACGCAAGCCCCTCTATCAAAGCCGCTACAAGGATCATATTTGTCCTTATATCCTTTTTTTCCTGAGGCTGCCGTGCAATAGCGTCAAGGGCTTTTGCCCCCACAAGACCTATCCCGATACTGCCCCCGGCAATACCGATACCTGCACCAATAACCGCAAGAGCCCTCGCCAACAGTGAAATATCCATAAAAAACTCCTTGCTACCTTATCTATTGTTCTCCCTCGGGAGTACTCGCCATCATAATAAAAATACAGCTTAAAAGGGTAAAGACAAAAGCCTGTAAAAAGGCTACCAGAACCTCAAGCAGATAGGTGAAAACTGCAAATGGTACGGACACAAAGCTAAAAAACGGACTTACTACAAAAATCAAAACCAGAAAAGACAGAATAGCAAGATGTCCTGCAAACATATTGGCAAAAAGACGCAAACTCAAGACAATGGATTTTGTAAAAATACCAATAAATTCAAGTAACACAACAAAAACACCTATGAAAGGATTTACCCCTTCAGGATACATATTCTTAAAAAAACCCGACAAACCCAGCTCCTTAAACCCGACCAGAAAGGTTAAAACAAACACCAACCCGGCCATGGCTCCCGTAACATTAATGTTTCCTGTTGCTGTTTTTAACGCAGGAACCAAACCAATAATATTCACGGTAAAAAGAAAAACAAAGAGCGACAGAAAAAAAGAGAGCCACTTTTCCCCTCTTTCTTCCCCCATGATGGGGTATACTATATCATCCCTGACAAAAAGAACCGCAGCCTCTATCAGAATTGCAATTCCTCGCGGCTTCAAAGTCTTTTTCCTGACACCAAAAATAAAAACAGACAGAATGAGGAAAACACCCAAACCTATCATAAATTGATGAACACTCATGCCAAACGGAAGAATTACAGGAGGAAGCCCGGGGAAAAGATCAAGCTCTACCCCATTAAGTATATGCCGAAAAAGGGTTTCCGAAATATCCGGTTTCTCTTCAGAGGCGTGAAGTGCAAACGGTACCATAAAGCAGATTAAAAAAACAATTTTAAGAAAACCCCTTGTCAATACCTTCAATCCCCACCACCTGCCCTAAACGATACTCATGTCCAACTCCATTGTCAATACAGGTTTTAAAAATAGACGGCTCTATCCTCTATTCTGGAAATAAAAATACCCCCCCCTCCAACGCTTCTTATAATCTGATATAGAAATGAACAAAATTAAAGCATAAATATCCGGCAGCGGGTACACAGAATATTACTAATTCTTATATACTCACTCCTATAAGCAAGATCTCCTGGAGGCACCTGAAATGGGCATACGGATTTATAACACTTTAACACGAACGCTTGAAGATTTCAAAACCATAGAAAAAAACAAGGTTGGCATATATGCCTGCGGCATTACAGTTTATGATGATGCCCACATAGGCCACGCTATGCAGGCAATTATATTCGATGTGATTAGAAATTACCTTGAATACAGGGGTTACCAGGTAAAATATGTTCGAAATTTTACAGATATTGATGACAAAATTATTAATCGTGCCATCTCTACAGAAAGAGATCCCCTGGAATTAAGTTCTCATTATATTTCAGAAACAAGAAAGGATCTGGAATCCCTGAAAATACGAGCAGCTACGGCAGAACCGAAAGTCTCGGATTTTATAGAAGAGATTATTGATTTTATAGAGGGTCTCATTGAAAAGGATATAGCTTATTTTTCTGAGGGCGATGTTCTATTTGATGTCAGAAAGTTCCCTGAATACGGAAAACTCTCAAATAGAAAATTAAAAGATTTGCAAAATAGAGACAGCAGCGTTAAAAAAAGAAACCCTCAGGATTTTGCACGCTGGAAAACA
>CAZEKV010000102.1:0-8219 GCA_964512945.1 uncultured Spirochaetales bacterium
GAACCCACGGAATACCAAAATTTTTACTAAGAAGAACCCGCCTCATAAGTATATATATGTTTTCACCCTTTGACTACCTTTTTGTTTTACTGTATATTAAGCCCCATGGGATTCAGGAAAGAAAAAACAAAATTTAAGGTCAAACAACAGGTTGTTTACCCCCTTCAGGGGGTTGGGCAGGTTACTGCGATTGAAGAGCGGGAATTTAATAATGAGAAGGTGCCTTTTTACGTGATTTATCTGGAAGTATCGGACATGATAATAAAGATTCCGGTACATAAGGCTGCTGAACGAGGTATAAGACCGATAGTTTCCAGATCGGAGTCTGAAAAGGCTTTGAAGATAGTATCGGAAGACTATGAACAGGCTCCTGCAGACTGGAAAATGCGCTATCAAATGAACCTTGATCTTCTAAAAGCAGGCAGCGTTATAGATATCGCTACAGTTGTAAGAACGCTTTATCACAGGAGCAAAATAAAAGAGCTCCCCATAATGGAGCGGAAACTATTCGACAGTGCCCTTCGCTTGCTGGTAGATGAAATCTCTTTTTCGATCAACAAAACCAAGGAAGTTGTAGAGCAGCTGATCTTTAGCCGTCTGGAGGCTGATTGATTTGGCTGAAGGGAAGTCAGCAGTCATTATAACGGCCGCCGGTTCCAGCAGACGGATGCAGGGGAATAAAAAAAAAGAATACTGCTTTATAGGGGGAAGGACGGTTTTAGAGGCGGCCCTGCTTCCCTTTTTTGAGTCGGGACTGTTCGAGTACTTTGTTCTTGTGATTCCCCGTGGAGATGAATCTCTGGTTCGGGGTATTCTAAAATCCTTTATTTATCTTGAAAAGCTTATTTTTATAGAGGGGGGGGCTACGCGTCAGGAATCGGTCTTCAAGGGTTTGTGTGTTCTTAAAGAGTTTTTACCGGAACTTGTGTTGATACACGATGGAGCGCGGCCGTATGTTTCCAGGGAATTGGTAGAACTGGTTTTTTTAAAAACCAGAGAAAAAGGAGCCTGTATCCCTGTTGTCCCCGCCCTTAATGCCATGAAGAGGATTGATCGGTCTGGAGTTTTAACCCATCATTATGAGAGAATTGAAACTGTGGCCGCTCAGACACCCCAGGGTTTTTGTTACCGCGATATACTGAAAGCTCATGAAGCAGCTAGAAAAAACAATACTGTCTATATTGATGATAGCGAGATTTATTCCCATTGCAAGGGTTCCGTATATTCGGTAAGCGGTGATGTTAAAAATTCAAAAATCACATATAAACACGATCTGGAGCAGAGAAAATGAGGATAGGGCAGGGCTGGGATTTGCATAGGCTTGTTCCAGGCAGAAAGCTGATTATCGGGGGAATATATGTTCCATGGGAAACCGGTGCCGAAGCTCATTCTGATGGGGATGTATTGATTCACGCAATAATTGATGCCCTTTTCGGTGCGGCGGCTCTTGGTGATATTGGAAAACATTTTCCTCCGGAGGATGATGAATTTAAGGATATTTCCAGTGGAATACTGCTGGAAAGAACGGGAAAAATTCTGAAGGATAATCAATACAGGATTATCAATATAGATACAACGCTTGTTCTGGAGAAACCAAAGATATCGGATTATACTGATGCCATGAGGGGTAAGATTGCTGCGAATTTATCGATTCCCGCTGACAGGGTATCCATTAAAGCCAAAACAAAAGAGGGTGTGGATGCCTCTGGAAGGGGCGAGGCTGTCGAGGCTTTTGCTGTAGTCTTGATTGAAAGATTCTGATTCTGGTTGAGAGCCGGAATAAGGGGCTTAATTCTTGCAGCGTTTATTAATGGTTTCGTATACTTCTTTTGTAAGGGTGTGTTGATTAAAACCCTCAGGATTGATAGCGTCCAGAAATTCTATTGTTATTCTTTTTCTGCCCTTTGTAGAAACAGCTTTGTATGCGCCGTTAATGACAACCGGGACAACAGGGATATTGAGTCCACAGCTTAATAAAGCAAAGCCCCTTTTAAATTCTCCCACAGACCCATTTTTTGTTCTTGTTCCTTCAGGAAACATTATTATGCTGTTCTTTTTTCTAAGACATAGAGCCAGTTTGAGTATTGATTCTCTCACAGCATTTTTTGTATCAACCATTATAATATTGTGATTTGAAGCAAATTCCCTTTTTCTTTTTGTTCCGAAGTGATCGGTTTTGGCATAATAATAACAATTCTTAAAAATGGACAATGGGATGTGTGAAGAAATTATCGCGGGATCAAGATAGCTCTGGTGATTGGAGACAATGATAAAGGGGTGAGGGGGAAACTCGATTTTTCTTATAATTCTAAGGCCGTATTTTAGTTTTAAAATTAATTTGGAAAGGTATTTGATAATAAGAAAACTTAATCCGGCAGATGGTAGAGGAAGGGTATAATCATCCAGTAATATTTTTTTCCATGTAATATCTGTTTTAATAATTTTGGTTTTTCTTTCAGACACATGGCGGCAAAGGGTTTTCAGTTTCAGGTGTTTTGCAAAGTCCTTCTCTTTAATTACAACTCCGAAAGATTTTTCTATAAAAATAAAAAAAGATATTAGTTCCAGGGAATCAAGGCCAATATCTTTCTTTAGATCATCATCATCTTTAGGAGTATGGTTTTTGACTTTTTTTAGATACTTCTTTATCAGTTCAGAGACCATGTTGTTGTTCATTATCTTGAACTATAGGATATTGGATAAACACCGGTCAAGGCAGGAAGGGGGGATAAAAATTTTCCTGGAAATATTCTTGTGTGGAAATCCTTACATCCGAAGATCTTTATTATTTTTGAGATACATTGTAAAGTCCGAAAGATGGAGATATTATGGGACGAAATTTTCGGAAATATTGAAAATCAGATTTTCGATGCGGCTCCAACACTTATGACCAGGATTCGAGAAAGGAAGTCCTCCCCCTTCAAGATTCTTATTTCAACAATAATCTCGGCAAGGACAAAAGATGACGTTACCTGCAAGGCTGTTGAAAGACTTTTTGGAAAGGCTCCAACCATAAAAGAATTTTTTAGGCTTTCTGAGAAACAAATCTCTGATTTAATATATCCTGTGGGTTTTTACCGGGTAAAAGCCGGGAATATCAAAAAGACAACAAACAAAATCATAAAAGAATTTAACAGTACTGTCCCCGATGATTTAGAACTGCTTCTAAGTCTTCCCGGAGTCGGTATAAAAACCGCTAATCTTGTTTTGAGCATGGCTTTTAATCAAAAAGCAATTTGTGTTGATGTTCATGTCCACCGGATTTCCAACAGAATGGGCTGGGTAGAAACCAAAAAACCTGAAGAGACCGAAAAAATTTTGAAGAAAATACTTCCGGATAAATACAAGATTGCGATTAACGATCTTCTTGTTTTGTATGGACAAAATATCTGCCGTCCGATTTCTCCATTCTGTTCCAGTTGTCATGTTTCTCATTTGTGTAAAAAAATTGGAGTAAAGAGATCAAGATGAGATGCTTATATAGCATTTTCCAGTATTGCTATTAATTTTTCATGATCCCATGGTTTTGCAAGAACATCAATTATATTTTTATTTTTACTCATTAAATCGGCCAGTCTGGTTTTTGTTATATTTCCTGAAAGAATAACTATTGGCAGATAAGAGAATTCTTTTGAGACCTGTTCTGCAAATTCTATTCCATTCATAATAGGCATATCCAGATCGAGAAGAATCAAATCTACTTTTTGCTTTTCAAGTTTGGACAATCCGACCAGGCCTGTTTCAGCAGGAATTATATTAAACTGATAATCTCTTAGTTCTCTGGCAAGAGATGTTCTGATGTTAAGTTCATCGTCAACCACAAGAATGTTTTTCACTATATTCTCCTTTATCTGATAGTCTATCTATTTAAATTATAGCAGCTCTCCTTATTTAAGCAATTTTTTTAGGGGGAAGCTTAATAAAAAAAGACGAACCGGATTCTATGTTATTTTCTACATACAGCTTTCCCTTATGTTTGTTTACAATTATGTCATAAGAAATATTTAAACCGAGGCCCGTTCCTTCACCTACAGGTTTTGTTGTGAAGAAGGGATCAAAAATTTTCCCAATAATTTTTTCAGGAACCCCGGGGCCGTCATCTGTTATTTTGCAGCAGACAAAACCCGTCTCTTCGTATGTCGTTATCAGTATTTTCCCCATCTCATTTCGTTTTTGTTCTGCTATTGCCTGAACTGCATTGATTATCAGATTTAGCAGCACCTGTGATATTTCATCCCCGCGGCAGTATATTTTCGGCACTTCGTTTAATTCTGTCTCAACTGTACAGGTGTATTTTATGGTATTATGGGCTACAACGAGTGTGCTTTCTATCATTTCATTTATATCGAAATATTCCTTTTTTTCGGAATGATCGATTCTTGAAAATCTCTTTAAATTATCGATTATATTAGTGACCCGTCTGAATCCATCTGTTGATTCAGAGATCAAATTGTTAATATCATCTCGTATATATTTAACGTTTTCATCGTTTTTATAAACTTCACCGGGATTAAGAGTTATTTTCCCTTCCAGGAATTCGATATAGGCCAGTAGAGAACTAACATATTTTTTCATTGTTCGAAAATTACTTGAAATAAATCCAATAGGGTTGTTAAGTTCATGGGCGACACCGGCCGCAAGTTTTCCTATAGCTGCCAGTTTTTCCTCTTTTACAAGATTAGCCTGAGCCCGCATTAATTGTGAATTCATATCCGTTAATTTCTGTATTGCTATTTTTTTTTCTATAGTATTTGCGATGGTTTCTGCAAGCAGGCTCAATAAATTGATATCTTCATCACTCCATCTTTTTTCGTTTCTTATTGAGTCAAGTTTCATGATACCAATCAATTTGTCACCAATATGAAGGGGTAGTATAAGAACTGACTTTATCTCCTGAGAGGTTAGAATGTTTTTTGCGGACTGATCATACTCGTCAAGCACCTCGACGGAGGGGATATGGATGTTATTCGTCATGGATAGTTTTTTTATCCAGAATTCGATATTCTTCTGCAGATATTTCGTTTCCTTTATATCTTTTTCTTTTGTTTGCCAGGTGAAGGTGTTTTCTATGAGTTCATCTTCTTTTGATATTTGATATATATTAATCTTGTCAATTTTTATAAAATTACCGACAACATCCAGAGCCTTGCTTATTTCCCTGTCAATTTCTTTTATTGGCAGATTTATAAATCTGGTGGAATATCTTGCTATAATATTCTCAAATTCCGCCTTGTATTTTATATCTTTGGCCATTACAAGTTTTCTGAGAGCAGTTTCTATTTGCCCGGCCACAGTTTTAAGCAGGTATATTTCGTCAAAAAATAAAGGGACACCCTCGCTATCATCATTTTGATTGGGGAAATAAATAAATAGTTCTCCGCTTTCGTATTCATTAATATCAATTTTTTCCGTCAATTTCCATTTTGACTCTTTAAACTTTTTACTTTTATATGAGACGTCATTGTATACTATTTTTGTTGATACGGAATTCTCAGAAACAAAGCAGTTTGGAAATATTTCAATAACTTTTTCCAGTAGTTCAACTGCATCGGTACTGTTTTCAACAATATTTGAAATAGCAAATAAACCATATAATCTCGTAACCGTTTGGTTTAATTCCTCGGTCTTTTTTTTAAAAATCTCTTCATTCTCTTTTTGTTTGGAAATGTCCATAAAACAGTAGATTCTTATATTTTCATCTTCTTCAGAAAGTGAAAATACATTTTTTAACACGGGGATGCTTACTTTGTCTCTGGTTAAGAGGCTGGATTCAATCTGGCCGGACATCTTTTTGGTTTCATTATTCATGGTGTTCAGGTATTCATTATAGTTTTTATTTACAATTTCATTTCTATTGTATTTTAGAATTTTCAATGCTGTAGTATTAATATCTTTGATCGTTTGTTCTTCTATATTAATGATAATAACTCCTATCGGAATACCGTTAAAAATATTTTTGAATCTTTTTTCGCTTTTAAGTAGTTCCTTTTCATATTTTAACCTTGAGTAGGCGAGATTGACCGCTATGTCAATTTTGTTTATATCGTAGGGTTTTAATATGTATCCATAAGAACTAATATTTCCAATTTTTTTAAGCATTTCTCCATCGGGACGATCTGCAGTAAATATTACGGGAATTCCCTTCAGCTTTTCGGCCATGCTGCTGCATGTTTTGTCTTCTATAATGGAAATATCCAGGAGAATAATATCAGGATTCGTTCTGTTGATTAGTAAGGAAACATCGTCATTTTTTTCTGAATTGGCATATGTTTCGTAGTTTAGTTTTATCAAAAGAGATTTCAAAATATCTCTTGAAGTTTGATCCCTTTCTATAATAAGTAATCTAATTTTATTATTATCCAATCTTTGTTCCATATTTATCCTGAAAGTATAGAGCGATTTTATTTATCTCTTCATCTTCTATGTCCTGTAAATATATTCTGTCAAATAATTTGCGATCTTTTTCTGCATCGATATTTGAGATTAAATTATCCAGATAGTTTAATATTACAATTAAATCTTTATTCTCCCCTTTAGCAGACTGGGGGTTCTGGTAATATAAGGCGGATTCAACCAGAATCCCGGGCATGTTCCACAGCTCAAGGAACATTCCGCCAATCTCCGGAACGGAGATGTCTTTATCCCTGAGATATCTCTCTTTTATTATTTCTCCTGTTTTATAGATCAGGCCAATAGAAGGAAAATCATGATGTGCTGTTGTTTTTAAAAAATATTTCGCAAAATGCGGTAATAGTTTTTCCATTATTACCGATCTTTTCAGAATTTTCTGATATTCCCTGTTGCCTGAAATGTCATTTAGATTATCCTCTGCCGGAAGATTAATTAGTATGTCCTTTATTATATTTATTTCAAGTTTTTTCATCGCATCGCGGATTGAAGATATTCCTTTTTTCTCCCAGAGTGCGGAATTTGCTATTTGCAGAATTCGTGCAGACAGAAAAACATCTTTTTCGATTAGATTGACTATTTTTTCTAATGCATTTTCCTCATTAATGGTTGACGTTATTTTATTTATAATATCTTTTCTTGTCGGGAAGGTCGTAATATTCGATAATTCTTTCAGTACATTTTTTTCTTTTAGCTTTTTTCTTAATAGTAGTAAGCTTTTTATTTTATCTTCGAGTTCTTCATCATCCCAGGGTTTTGCAAGGAAAGTAGAAGCTACACCTGAAACCAACGATTCCAGAACGATTGTTCTATCAATAAATCCGCTTAGAATGATACGATTTATTTCGGGATATTTATTTCTAACCTGTTTTAGCAGTTTTATTCCATCCATCTCAGGCATTCTAAAATCGGATATTACTATATCAATTTCTTCTTTTTCCAGAATATCCAGAGCTTTTGAACCGGAGAGGGCGGTAAGTATCCTGAAATCCGAAAAATGTAAGTGCCGGGTCAGGGATTTTAGAATATTTTCTTCATCATCGACAAATAAAATCGAACCTGAATTCATATATTATACCTCACGGGGAAGTTCTATATAAAAAGTTGTTTTCTTCCCAATTAATGATTTAAAGTAAAGCTTTCCTCTATGTTTGTTCACAACAATGTCATATGATATGCTCAGTCCGAGTCCAGTACCCGTTCCGATTGGTTTTGTCGTGAAAAAAGGATCAAACAGTTTGTTTCTGTTTTCTTCCGGGATGCCGGCTCCTGTATCGGATATTTCACATACAACATATTCTTTTTTTAAATACGTTGAGATACCTATTACCGGATTATTATTGTTGCTTTTTCCCTTTAAGGCATGAATCGCATTAATTATTATATTTAAAAGAAACTGGTTTATTTCCTGTCCGTTGCACCTGATTGATGGAATTTCCGAGAGGCTGGTTTGAATTTCTATAATGTTTTTATATTCATTCTTTGTTATAGCAAGAGTGCTTTCAATAGCTTTATTGAGATCGTAGTTTTCCATTTTACAAGATGCATCTATTCTGGAGAAATATTTTAAACTCTGTATGATGGATTTGATTCTGACAAGACCATCTTTGCTTTCTGCCAATAAATTCTTAAAATCGGAGATGATATAATCGATATCATATTTATTATATTGCTCCTCCATGATACTTTTGCATGTTTGTATTTTTTTGATTTCTTCAATAAAGTTGATAATTTTATTTAGGTATTTTTTTATTATTGAATGATTGCTGTTTACAAATCCCAGAGTATTATTTATTACGCGGGCGCCCCCC
>CAZEKV010000103.1:0-8179 GCA_964512945.1 uncultured Spirochaetales bacterium
CATGTATTCATTAATTTTTCTATGCAGGGTTTTCCTTACTATTCCAAGGATCTCAGATGTTTTAGTTTTGTTTCCCTTTTAATTAATCAAGGTACTTCTAATTATTTCTTTTTCCGCTTCATAGAGGGTCGTACCCATATCAATCCTGATATAGTTTTTGTCAGATTCATTTCTGACTGAGGGGGGGAGATCATCAATGGTTATTACAGAACCCTTACACATTACAACAGAACTCTCAATACAATTCTGCAATTCTCTTATGTTTCCAGGCCATGAATAATTGAACATCGCATTGAGAGCTTTTGGATTAATACCATCAATATTCTTTTCATTTTCTTTCGAAAAATCCTTTATAAAAAAAGCAGTTAAAAGGGATATATCATCCTTTCGCTCTCGCAGGGGAGGAATATCTATATTAACAACGTTCAGTCTGTAAAATAAATCCTCACGGAATTTTCCTTTTTTTATTTCTTCTTTTAAATTTTTATTAGTGGCAGAAATAATCCTGACATCAACCTGCAAAGTTTCCTCACCCCCGACACGCTCAAATCGTTTTTCCTGCAAAACTCGCAAAAGCTTAACCTGGATACTCTGATTTATTTCGCCAATCTCATCAAGAAAAATTGTCCCGGTATTTGCAAGTTCAAAACGCCCCCTTTTTCTGGCTATTGCCCCTGTAAAAGCCCCCTTTTCGTGACCGAAGAGTTCACTCTCAAGAAGGGATTCCGATAAAGCAGCACAGTGAACCTTTATAAAGGGTTTGTTTTTTTTATTTGATAAACTATGCAGGGAATCGGCTATTAATTCCTTTCCCACACCGGTTTCTCCCGTAATAAGAACAGTTGCCTTTGTTGCAGCCACCTGTTCGACAATCTCCAGAACCTTTTTCATATGGGTACTTTTACCGATAATGCGGGTAAATTTTTCTTTATTTTCCAGTTTCTCGACTTCTTTCTTTAAAGCTCTATGCTGAAGAATCAGCTGACGGGATGAAAGAGCCCGCTTAACCAGAAGGGAGAGTCTGTCAAGATTTACAGGTTTGGTAAGAAAATCATAAGCTCCGTCCCTCATGGCGTTTACCGCTGTCTCAATAGTTCCATGGCCTGTCAGAATTATTACCGGAAGAGTCGGATAAGACGAGGAAACCTTTTTTAAAAGTTCTTCCCCCGACATCTTCGGCATTTTAAGATCGGATATTACAAGGTCTACCTCATCTTTATTAATTATCTGAATAGCTCTTTCGCCGTCCTCGGCAAGGGATATGTTAAGCCCATCCATTTCAAGGGATTTCCCGATACCCTCACGGATATTCTTTTCATCATCAACAACTAAAACATTATACCTCATCTTCTTTCCTTCCTTCCCAGCCAATCAATTTTTTCTCACTATGAGGAACTGGAAAACTTATTGTAAATGTCGTACCTTTGTTAACTTTTGACTTAATTGAAATATCTCCCAGATGCTCTTTTATGATCTTGTAAACAACTGTCAGTCCAAGCCCTGAACCAAAATCCTTTGTCGTAAAATATGGCTCAAATATTTTTCCCATAATTTCTTCCGGTATGCCTTTACCTGTATCCGCTATGCTAAGAATAACAAATTTCCCATTTCGTTCTGTAGATATAGTAATAACCCCTCCATCCGGCATAGCAGAAGAGGCATTATTTATCAAATTCAGGAGAGCCTGTTTTATATACTTTTCATCAAGGAATAATTCAGGAATATTCATGGATAATTTCTCAACTACCGAAATGTTTGATTCCTCAAGTTCAAAATGTATGAACTCAACAAATTCACGAATAATTTTATTAAAATCACATCTCTTAAATTCGGCATCCATGGGACGTACAGAAAAAAGAAAATCAATTACTATCCTGTTAAGACGATCTACTTCTTCGTTTACGACATCGAGATAATGTTCAATTTTTGATGGATCAACTTTTTTTTTCCCTTTTATAAATCTTTGTATGAGTTGTATATGTATACTTATTGATCCCAGGGGATTCTTGATTTCATGAGCCACTCCCGCAGCAAGGGTTGTTAAAGTTGCAAGGCTCTCTGCCCTTCTAAGACGGGCATCTTTCTGCTTTTTTTCCGTTATATCCTCGATATGGAGAAGATTTCCGAGGATCTCCCCATTCCTGACCATGGGCATTATACTGCACGAAAGTATCCTTGATATACCACCTGAATCAAAACAAAACTCGCGATCAACAATCTTTTCCTGATTATTCAAACTCGTCTTTAAAAAAGACGAAACATCCTTATCGCTTATCACTTCCCATATCTTTTTCCCTGCAACATCCCCGGGCATCAACAAAAGCAGCCTTTCTGAAGATTTATTAAAATGTATGAGCATATGATCCCTATCCGAAACCATTACACCATCAGTCATGGAATCCAGTACATCTTCCAGGAGTTCTATTTCAGATACAATATCCATGACCAGAGAGCGAATTTGCTCCTTTCCCAGCTTTGGAAGTTTTTCCAGTGCCCTCTTGTAAAAATTTATCATATAAAAACCTTATGACATCTGAACCCGCCGATTTTTTTACGGCGGCCTGTCCAAAACAGAGTAAAAATCCAGTTCAGTATCCTATTATATATTATCATTTGTTAGCTCGTTTGCAATCAATTCTGCCTGTTTTAATACAGTTTCAGTTGCCAGTTTTTGCATATCCGGGGGATAGCCGTACTGTCTTAAAGTCCTTTTTATTATCACTTTCAATTTCGCCCTTACACTCTCTTTTATTGTCCAGTCAATCGATGCATTTGCTTTTACTCTTTCAGTAAGAATTACTGCAAGCTCCCGTAATTTATCTTTCCCCATCAATTCCCTTGCACTCTCATTATCGGCCACTGCCGTATAAAATGCATATTCAAAATCATTCAGCCCTAAATCCTCTGCCTCTTTATCCAGATTCACAATCGCTTTGCTTAATTCAATAAGCTCTTCTATTACCTCGGCTGCTGTCAATATTCTGTTATGATATTTTCTGATGGAATTTTCAAGCATTTCCATCAATGTTTTACTCCTAACAAAATTCTTTTTTGAACGGGATTTGATTTCATCAGTAATAAGTTTCTTCAGAACTTCCATTGCAACGTTTTTATGTTCCATCCCTTTCAGTTCCAAAAGAAATTCTTCTGAAAGTATGGAGATATCCGGCTTCATAATTCCGGCAGCATCAAAAATATCAATCACCTGTTCAGAAACTAAGGCTTTATCAATTACCTGCCGGATTGTCGTTTCTAAACCCTCTCCCCCGTCTCTCCCAAAGGGAGAGGAACTGTCAAATTTTGCTAATCTTGCTTTTACAGCCTGAAAAAATGCAACCTCATCTTTTACATCCATTGCTTGTTCGTGCGGTATGGCAATTGCGAAAGCTTTTGAAAGTGCCGTCACCTCATTGATGTATCTTTTTTTGCCGTCCTCTAAACCAAGGATATGTTCTTCTGCTGAAAGAATCATAGAAAGCTTCTTTGAAGTATCCGCTTCAAAATATTCTTCATAGGGGAAGTTATGGAACATTCGGGAAACAACCTCAAATTTTTCCAGCATCAATTCAACTGCCTGCTCCTGTAGAATTGTCGGGTCACCTTTTCCTCCAGCATCCGAATAAAACGAAAGTGCTTTTTTTAAATCGCTTGCAATACCCAAATAGTCAACAACCAGTCCGCCCGGTTTATCCTTGTAAACCCTGTTAACCCTTGCTATAGCCTGCATCAGATTATGGCCTTTCATTGGTTTGTCAATGTACAGAGTATGCATCTCCGGGACATCAAAACCGGTAAGCCACATACCTCGAACAATAAACAACTATAGTTCATCTTCGGGGTCTTTCATCCTGTCGGCTAATACTTTTCTTTGTTGTTTGGTGGTGTGATGCCTGGCCATCTTTGGTCCATCTGAACTAGCTGATGTCATCACAACTTTAATAACACCTTTGTCTAAATCATCTGAATACCACTCGGGTCTTATTTTAATTATTTCATCAAAAAGGTCAGCTGCAATTCTTCTCGACATGGAAACAATCATTCCCTTGCCGTTAATAACTTCCTGTCGTGCTTCAAAATGTGTTACAATATCACTGGCAATATTCTTTATCCTGTTTCCACTACCTATTAATGCTTCAAGCTGCGTCCACCGTTGAGACGCACGCTGTTGAGACGCATGGCCGTGCGTCTCAACATTCTCAAATTTATCATCCAGCTCTTCAATAATCTTTCTTCCTTCTTCGCTTAAATTCACTTTTGCCAGACGACTTTCATAATAAATGCGAACTGTTGCCCCATCTTCTACAGCCTGGGCAATATCGTAAACATCAATGTAGTTTCCGAAAACAGCTGGAGTGTTTACATCGGTGCTTTCAATGGGTGTTCCTGTAAAGCCGATATAAGTTGCATTTGGTAAAGCATCACGCATATATTTTGCAAAACCGTATTTTATTGCCCCTGTTTCTTTGTCTAACCTGGCTTTAAAACCGTATTGCGTTCTATGTGCTTCGTCTGCTATTACAACAATATTTTCTCTTTCTGATAATGTCTCGTAAACTGCGGGCGTTGAGCCCGTCGAACCGGTTACTGAGCTTGTCGAAGTATCAGGTTGGAATTTTTGGATAGTAGAAAAAATCACACCTCCCGAAGCTACTTTTAATTTCTCTTTTAAATCTTCTCTGTTTTCTACTTGTTTAGGTTCCTGTCTCAAAAGCTGGGTGGATGCTGCAAAGGTATCAAACAACTGATCATCCAGATCATTGCGGTCGGTGATAACCAGAATGGTAGGATTATCTAAAGCCAGAACAATTTTACCTGTAAAGAATACCATCGAAAGTGATTTCCCGCTTCCCTGCGTATGCCAGACAACACCACCTTTTCTATCGCCTCTGGGTTGCGATTTTACTCCGCTTAATCCATAACTAGCAGGATCTTCCATTACCATATCTACTGAGAAGACGCTACTCGTTGAGACGCATGGCCGTTTTCTCGTTGAGACGCACGGCCGTGCGCCTTTACCTGAATACCCTGTTGCCCTTAAAGTCGATTCTACGGCTCTGTTTACAGCGTAGTACTGGTGATATGCTGCTAATATCTTAACTGTTGTAATGCTTACAATTCCTGTTTTAACGTCTTCCTTTTTTGATTTTTCAAAGACAATAAAATGACGGATCAGGTCTAACAAAGTTTCTTTGTTAAGCATGCCGTTTATCAGCGTTTCCATCTGCCCGATAAGTTTTGATGCTTCTGATTTTCCGTCTGATGTTTTCCATGCCATAAATCGGCTGAGTCCGGCGGAGATGGTTCCACTCTTTGCTTCTAAGCCATCGGAAATTATCAAAAATCCATTATAGTTGAACAGGCCAGGAATTGCTTCTTTATATGTACCAAATTGTTTGAATGCAGATTTTACAGTCGCATTTTCATCAGTAGGATTTTTCAATTCAAAAACAACCAAAGGAAGACCATTAACAAACAGAATAATGTCCGGTCGTTTATTTACATTGTTTTCAATTACTGTAAACTGGTTAGAAACTATAAATTCATTATTTTCAGGATTTTTGAAATCTATCAGCCAGACTAAATCGCCTCGATTATCGCCATCTTTTTGATAGCTGACTTTTATTCCCTCAGTAAGCATTCGATGGAATGTTTCGTTATTTGCGATTAGTTCCGGGGAGTTTAATCTAAGGATTTGTTTTATTGCATCTTCCCGAATATCAGCCGGGATTGTCGGGTTTATTTTACCTACTGCATTACGCAAGCGTTCTATCAGCAAAACCTCCTCAAAAGATTCTCTTTCCGGCGTTTCGCTGTCAGGGGCGATATCAGGGGCATAGATATATTGGTAGCCCTGTTTTTCCAGGAGATCTATTGCAAATTCTTCTATTGCATTTTCTGTTATTCTATTGGTCATCTTTTTTCTCTAACATTTTTTTTATTTCTCTATCAAAATCAGAAATATAATTTCTATCTTGTATTACCCTGAATTTTTCATATTCAGCTTCTGCTTTTATTTTTGCTTCAAGGGCGGAGATTTTTCCTTTGTCAAGTAAGACAGGATAATCGGAAAGCTGGATGAATTTATCAAGAAACAATACCCAGTCTTTCATATTCATAACAATACCCCGTTTTGCCCTGTTTTCTGCCAGATCAAGATAAGCCGAAACAATCCGCTCCAGTTCTTTTAAGTGCTGTTCGTTAAGATAATTTTTAGCAATAGTAACATCGGATTTTAATATCTTCCCAGCCGGGGCATGTTTCCATGTTTTTAATCCCATGTAGATTTTATTTGCATCTGCTTCGGTATAGATAATCTCGCCGGCTGTTTTACCGGTTATCGCCCAGTGAAGTTTATTCTGAACCATTGCAAAAAATTCTTTTGTAACAGGAGCCTCCTTATCATAATCGGCAGAAAGAGCGTAAATATCCGTTATTTTCTGATAAAAACGCCTCTCGCTAAGGCGTATCTCGCGGATTCTTTCGAGCATTTCGTCAAAATAATCCTGCCCAAAATGTTTAATCTGCTTAAGCCTTTCATCATCCATGGCAAAACCCTTGATTATGTACTCATGCAGAATTTCCGTTGCCCATTTGCGAAACTCAATAGCTCTGTGAGAATTTACCCTGTAACCAACAGCTGTAATTGCTCTCAAATTATAATATTTTGTATTATAAGATTTGCCGTCTTCGGCAGTATGTGCAAAATTTGCACATACTGATTTCTCATCCAATTCTCCGTCATTAAAAATAGCTTTTAGATGCCTGGTTATAACACTTCTGTCTTTCTCAAAAAGTTCCGCCATCTTTTTTTGTGTAAGCCACAAGGTTTCATTATGAAAGAAAACATCTATGTTCACCTTACCGGTTTTTGTCTGGAAAATTACAAAATTTGGGAATTTACTGATTTCATTCATTCTATACCATCCAAATTTCTGAATTATATTCTGCCGGTGATTCCATTACAACATTTCCGGTACCACCGTTTAATTTATCGGTTTTCCATTTTACAGGATTATTAATAATGTATTGAGAAATACGGTTATATTCATTTTCATCGCGGATAATGTGATCCCAATAATTGGGTTGAAAAAAATGATTGTTGCGGTTATATTTTGGAATATCCAAATTATCTTCATCAATAAAATTGTCAATTTTTGAATTTATAACCGATTTAAAACCCGCAATAAATGATGATAATGATTGTGGTTTGCGATAAAATTGTGGGTTGGATTCGGATTGGTCGGGTCGTAGAGACGCACGGCCGTTATGTTGTAGAGACGCACGGCCGTTATGTTGTAGAGACGCACGGCCGTTATGTTGTAGAGACGCACGGCCGTGCGTCTCTACAACATCAATATTTGATTTGTCAATAATCACAATTGCGTGTAAATGGTTGGGCATAATGATATATCCATCCAAAATTAATTCATTACGCATTTCAAATGATTTATTCCATTCTGTATCCACAATTTTACCAAAATCGGATAATGATAAATACGCATGGCCGTGTGTATTTACAACAATTTCTCCCAAATTACATTCCCTGTTTTGGGTAACCAATGTAATAAAATAATATCCATTGCCCGAATAATCCCAATGGGGCCTTCGGTGTGATTTTATACGGTATTTGTTTTTGTATTTTTCTGTCATTTTTTAATCCAATTATTACATATACATAAAAGATTGTGGAGCAGTAAAATTTTCAAATTCTTCTTTGGGGTTTATTGGAATTTTATATAATTTCGGACTGTCTACTTCAATTGCTATTGCATACTCTTTGCCTCGAAAATACTCGTTAAAAAAGATTTCATCAATTCCTGAATAATGTTTAGTTTTTTCCCAAATTGTGTTTGGCAAATCTTTATGAATTTCTTTTATTTTAAACTCACCAATGATTTTTCCAACAGGCATTGTTGCGTATACAACAACCGTTTTCACTAATCTGTTTTTAAATCCAATCTTTCTGAATTCAAATTTTTTCTGCCCTGAAAATATCTTTTCAGCGTATTCCGGTTTTATTGATAATAATACTTTCATCCTTTAGTAGCCTCTTTATAAATTTTAACAAATGAATCCCAACTAATCTGTTGAAAACCTCTTGGAGCTTCTTCGACACTTCCCAAAACACCTAATTCTATTAACCTTTTTAGGTTAACTTTAAATGGATTTGGTAAAGAGT
>CAZEKV010000104.1:0-8177 GCA_964512945.1 uncultured Spirochaetales bacterium
CTGATCAATACCCTCAGAGATAAAATCGGCAGGAAAGTGAGCCTCGAATTTCTCTTTATTTTCAAAGGGATAATGGTTCTGGGCATAGGGCATGGAGCCGGATTCAAACCAGCAGTCCAGAACCTCGGGAACCCGTTTTTTTGTTCCTCCGCAGCTGCAGGGGATGCCTATATCATCAATAAAATGCTTGTGGATATCGCTAACACTCTTCCCCGATTTTTCTTCGAGTTCCTTTTTTGATCCAAGACAGTCGAGTTCCCCGCATCTGTCACATTTCCATATCGGAATGGGATTCCCCCAGTAGCGGTTGCGCGATATTGCCCAATCCCTGGCATTTTCCAGCCACTTTCCAAAGCGACCGTCCTTTATGTGACCCGGCACCCAGTACATCTTCTGGTTGGCATCCAGCATTTTTTGTTTTATCCTGTCAACTCTGACAAACCATGAAGATATAGCCCTGTAGATTAAGGGAGATTTACATCTCCAGCAATGGGGATAGCTATGTAAATACGCATCCCGTTTTACCAGTTTCTTTTCTTCCTTTAAACGCTTTATAATATCCCTGTCAGCATCCTTAACAAAAATACCCTCGTAATCAGAAACCTCCGGGGTAAATTTACCCTCTTCATCTACAGGACAAACTGTAGTTACATCAGTATTCCTGAAAACCTCATAATCATCTTCTCCAAAACCCGGGGCTATATGAACTATCCCTGTTCCGTCTTCCGTACTGACATAATCGGCACATAAAACCCTGAAAGCCCCATTCTTCTTTTCTTCCCTGAAATAGGGGAAGAGGGGCTCATATTCAATCCCTTTTAGCTCCCTTCCTGTTTTTCTTTCTAGAATTTCGTATTCGTCTTCTTTTTTGTAATATGAAGATAATCGTTCTTCTGCAAGAATATAAAACTCATCTCCGTCTTTTATCCTTACATAGACTATATCGGGACCCACGGCGAGACCGAGATTTGACGGAAGTGTCCAGGGTGTTGTCGTCCATGCAAGAAACGAGGTATCAGGGGTATCCGACAACCTGAATTTTATTGTTATTGCAGGATCGTGGACATCCTTATATCCCCCAAGATTCAATTCATGATTTGAGAGTACGGTAGAACACCTCGGACAATACGGCAATATGTAATAACCTTCGTATATAAGCCCTTTCTCCCATAGTTGTTTAACCACCCACCATATGGATTCCATATAGTTGTTTTCCATGGTTTTATAGTCATTGTCAAAATCAACCCAGCGTCCAAGCCTGGAAATAATTGCTCTCCACTCCTTTGTATACCTCAAGACAATAGAGCGGCAGGCTTCGTTAAACCTCGCAATTCCAAACTCCTCTATCTCCTTTTTACCGGATATACCAAGTTCCTTTTCCATCTCATATTCAACAGGAAGGCCATGGCAATCCCAGCCGAATCTCCGCTCGACCCTTTTCCCCCGCATTGTCTGAAATCTTGGGATAATATCTTTTATGGTTCCCGGAACAAAATGCCCAAAATGGGGCAGCCCCGTAGCAAATGGGGGGCCGTCGTAAAACACGTACTCGTTTGATCTGGATCTCTGGTCAATTGATTTCTGGAAAATTCTCTTTTCTTCCCAGAAAGATTGGATTTTCTCTTCCATCTCCGGGAAGCTGATATCGGGGTTAACGGGTTTATACAAAACATCCTCCATATGGGAATATTATTCAGATTCTTTTTATAAATGAGAATCCGGCATCGTTCTACTATAAGGTTTTCAGATAGCTTTTTATCTTTGTTCTTCGTCCTGTCAGTTCCATTAGAATTTGCTTTTCTTTTTCGATAATATTTTCCGGGGCTCTTTTCAGGAATTTCTCATTCTTCAGCTTGTTCTCTGTTTTAGATAATTGGAGTTCCAGCTTGTTTAATTCCTTTAAAAGCTTTTCCTTTTCTTCGGGGACATCAATAACATCCCTTACAAAAACATAGGCTGTAAAACCATTTCCAATAACAGAGACACTGCCCTCCTTATTAAAACCTTTCTCTACAAGCTCCATCTCTGCGGCTCCTGTTAAAGAAGATATCAACGAAAGGTTGTTAAGGAAAAAATCCCTGGAAACAAAACCCTTATCTACATCTATTAATACTTTAATTTTCTTGCCTGGGGGTATTCTAAATTCGCTTCTAAGGGTTCTAACAAGCCTTACCAGTTCTTTCAGGAGTTCAAAATGCTCTGCCGTATCAAAAGCTTCCCTGTCCTTACGAACATCGGGATATTTCGATACAATAATTGAATTGCTTTTTTTTACAGGAAGCTTTCCATAAATTTCTTCGGTTATAAAAGATAAAAAAGGATGCAGCAATCTTAGAGATTCTTCCAGGAGTATAATTAAGAGAGATATAGCTTTGTCTTTTTCCCTATCATCTTTTGAATACAATGATATCTTTGAAGCCTCAAGATACCAGTCACAGAAATCATTCCAGAAAAATTCATAAACCCCCTGAGAGGCCTCGCTGAATTTATAGCCCGAAAGGGCTTTTTTAACGGTTTTAACACATTCATTTAATCTATGAAAAATCCATCTATCAACATCCTTTAATTCGATACTGTCTAAATCCAGGATCCTGCGTCCCTCCAGATACATAAGAAGAAACCGGGAAGCAGTCCATATTTTGTTGGCAAATTTTGACCCAAGCTTAAAAGAGTCTTTTTCTATCAATAGATCCTGCCCCGTGGCCGCCATGAAAGACAGGGTAAATTTCAGGGCATCCGCCCCATACTCGTTAACAATTTCCAGGGGATCCATTCCATTGCCAAGAGACTTGGACATTTTACGCCCTTTTATGTCCCTTACAAGACCGGTAATATAAATATCCGAAAATGGAACCTCACCAAGGAATTCAAGCCCTGCCATTATCATTCTGGCAACCCAGAAAAATATGATATCATAGGCTGTTACAAGGCTTGTTGTGGGATAGAATCTCTTAAGATCCTCTGTTTTTTCCGGCCATCCGAGGGTTGAAAAAGGCCACAACCAGGATGAAAACCATGTATCAAGAACATCATCGTCCTGTCTGATGATGCTGCTGCCGCAGCCGCTGCAGGAATCGGGAGCCTCTCTTAAAACCATGGTCTCGCCGCAGTCCCTGCAATACCACACGGGGATTCTATGCCCCCACCATAACTGGCGCGAAATACACCAATCACGGATACCCTTAAGCCAGTGGGTGTAGGTATTTTCCCATTTTTTGGGATAGAACCTTATTTTTTTATCTTCCCACGCCTTCATAGCCTTCTCGGCCATGGGTTTCATCTTAACAAACCACTGCTCTGAAAGATAGGGTTCAATAAGTGTACCGCATCTATAGCAATGTCCCACCTGATGGAGATGCTCTTTTTCATTCTTATAAAGCCCCTCTGCCTTTAGATCCAGAATTACAGCCTTTCTCGCATCAGAGGTATTCATCCCCCTGTATTTTTCAGGAACACAGGAATTAAGGGTTCCATCGTCATTCAATATATTTATCTCTTCAAGACCATGACGCTTACCTATTTCCCGGTCATTGGGATCATGAGCGGGGGTTATTTTCACAGCTCCTGAGCCGAATTCCATATCAACATAATCATCAGCTATTACGGGGATTTTTCTATCGGTCAGGGGGAGAAGAATTTTTTTTCCGATGAGGTCTTTGTATCTGCCGTCTTCCGGATTAACGGCAACAGCGGTATCACCCAGCATTGTCTCGGGGCGGGTTGTCGCTATCTCGATCTTTCCCGAGCCGTCTTCCAGGGGATAATAATAATGGTACAACCTGCCGTTTAATTCCCGGTATTCCACCTCATCATCGGATAAAGCCGTTCCACAGGAGGAACACCAGTTTACGAGATAGTTCCCTTTATATATCAACCCCTTTTCGTATAGAACAACAAAGACCTCTCTAACTGCCTTTGAAAGTCCCTCATCAAGGGTAAAACGCTCCCTGTTCCAGTCGCATGATGCCCCTATTTTCTTAAGCTGCTCGATTATTACCGAATGATGTTCTTCTTTTACCTTCCATGTCTCTTTAACAAATTCTTCCCGCCCTATCTTCCTCCGGGACAGACCCCGGCTTCTTAATTTTTTTTCGACAACGTTCTGGGTTGCAATACCGGCGTGATCCGTCCCGGGAACCCACAGCACAGGACGCCCTACCATCCTGTAGTAGCGCACCAGAATATCCTGAAGGCTGTTATTTAATCCGTGTCCCATATGAAGAACCCCGGTTACATTCGGGGGGGGGATTACGATAACAAAGGGTTCTTTGCCGTTCTCTTCAGCCGGGGAAAATAGAGAATTATCCATCCAGAAAGAATAAATTCGCCCCTCAAACTCCGCCGGATTATATACTTTTTCAAGCTGCTGGGCTTTCATTTTCATCTCCTCGATTTAGCGCTAAAAATTTCATCCTTGAAAAACCAAATTATTAGAGAGGAACAGCCCCCCTCAGCATAATGAGCCGAATAATATCAAATATAAAATAAACCTTCAAGAAGCGTGGAGAACAGGAGATACCGCAAACCGGAATGAAGAAAGAAGAAACCGGGAGGTGTAATACAATGGGATGAAAGACGGATTTTCAGAACTTTTTCATTGAACCTTCCCTCCGGGATTGTTCAATTTTTTCCATTTTACGATAGTACTCAACCTGCCTTTTTATCTCAACAATATCGGAAACATGTATTCTGTTTTCTATCAATTTTATCTTTTTGTTAGAAAACAACTGATCAATAATACCGCCTCCCTCATTGGTTTTAAAACCAACAAGCTTCAAAAGTTCATTCGTGCCGAAATCAAAGGTATAGGCTTCGGTAGATTCGGTATTGACCCTGGCCTTCTCGAGCTGGGTATGAAGGGCGTCATACAGCCTGGCAATCGGCTTTGAAAGGGTTGTATTGGCAAGCTGCTTGTATATAAGCCATATTCTGTCGGCCAGCAATGTTGTCAGGCGCGTAATCATCTGGGGCTGTGTTGAAACCATTCTCTGAAAATTAGCCTTATTGACGGCAAGAAGGACAGCATCCTCATGGGCAATAGCGGAAGCCGATCTCGGCTTGTTCTCCAGCAGGGACATTTCCCCAAAGATATCCCCGGATTTGAGAACCGCCAGCAAAACCTCATTGGAATTTATTATTTTTGTAATCTTAACACTACCCTTCTGGATTATATACAATTCCTGACCCGGCTGGCATTCACTAAAAATCATCGTATTTTTGGGATAGGTTCTGGTAAACTCCTCGCCTGAGGCGTTTAGATAAACCGTATTGGCATAGGGCTGAATCTTCGCCATCCGCTCTTTAGCTATCTTAATGTTTTCCCCTGTCGGACAATTGGCCACATATTGATAGTAGGCATAAAAGGCCTGATTATACTGACTCTGACGGGCATAATACTCGGCCACATGGAAAAGATGTGAGATTTCCTCGGTAGCACTGCTCTTCAGCGTGAGCTGAGCCAGAGCCTTGTCCAGATATCTCATTTTCTTTGAAAACCCCTGAATTATCTTCATAGCAACAGAAGCGTTCTTTTTTATCAACAAATCATATTGTTCACGATGAACGGACAGGAGAGAAATATCGGAAATTGCCTGGGCAGTTTCGATATAGCTGTGGCTCGACATGGTTGATACAACCCCAAAGAAATCCCCGGGCCCCAGGATGTTTCCACCCTCTTCAGCAACTACCTTGACCTCTTTACTTACGCGAACCTTACCGTCAAGAAGGATATAAAAGAAATCGGCATTATGCCTACCTTCTACGATGATGTATGATCCCTTTTTAAAATTGACCATTGCCAGTTGCAGTGGATTATTCATATTCTTACCAAATTATTTCACCAAGCATCCTAATGGTAAAATGCCAGGATGACTGTTAAAACAGTGCCAAACAGGATTTGGATTTCCAGAAGACCCTGATAGAAACCCATTATTAGTACCAGTATACGAATTGTACTCATTCTTTGTCAATCGTATTGGGAATTCCCTGAATAAAATGCTGAATGGACAGAACCTGTGTTTTTTATTTTAAAAGTATTACTTAGGGCGCAAATTAACCGAAAATAACAATGAATTTGAAATTCTCTATTCCCCGAAACCTATTTCATGATCCGGCCTCTTAAAATCACCCGACAATATGAAATCATGCGAATATCCTGAAAAACAGCAAAATATTACCACCAGTCCGTAATATTTATATCCGACCAGTGTGCAGCATAAAAGCTTAAATCACCGCTGGATTCTTCGTGAATGGTTTGAAGTGAATACATATTGTCCAGCCTCATGGATTTGCCGCCCATATCAATTGACGGGATTTTGATAACCCCTTTAGAAAAACTTATATGTTGATTATCCATATTACCAAAATAGAATACCCCCGGATTTTTAACTATAGGCAAATTCTCGTACATAAGCCCGTTACCCAGAGCGGGATCAACCGGAACCCAGCCAAACCCCTTTATATAGAATTCCGCCCAGTAATGTCTCACAACCTGCTTGTCGCCATAAACCAGAAAACCGGCTACGGGTCTTGCCGGAATTTCAGCATTTCTGGCAAAAGCGCAAAATAATATTGAATATGTGTATGGATCTCCCACTTTCTTTCTAAGATTCTTTACGACATCCCTGTTATTTAAACGGGGCTTCAACCTTAGAGTTTTTATATAATTATAGATGAACCGTGCTTTTGTATACGGATCCCTGGCAGCAGGAATCCTTGAACGGTAAACTTTTTTGATTAACTCGTCATTAACAGGAACAAGAGGATTTTCCTCCGTATAGCTGATAAACAGCTTCCCCTTTTTGTCATAATTCCAGGACGTCTTATATGGTTTTGCAGCAGTGCTTATCGAATATGCAGAAAAACGGTACTTTTGATTTATAGCATATTTTTTCCCGGATTCCAGATTTTTCAGCTGAAACAGTGAAATATTGTAAACCCTGGCCAGGACATCATCAGGATTAAGGGAATTCTCAATATTCCTCTGTGTGCAGCCCTCGTAAATCCCCGGAAGCCAGAGACAAAGTGTATTCTCTTTTTGTGCAGCCACTTTGTCGACCTCTACACCGTATTCTATCTGATAACTCCTCGGATCTTTAATCCTCTTTTTCCCCAATTCATTATTTACGTTAAAATACACCCCATTGCTAAGACCTCTATCCGTTACTACTTTTATGTTCCCCGATGCAGCCCCGTCAGGCACATGGACACTTATTTCATTGTCCGTCCAGCTTTCGTAATCAAAATCATATTCCGAGCAAAAGAACATCTCTTTTTTTACAGGAGCTTCATTCCCTTCAGAACTAATGTGATATAGATCGACACTAAAAGAAACCCTGCCGTCATCACCCCTGGAAATGCCAAAATCGTGCCCCTGAATGACTAAAAGATCACCGACAGAGCCCTTCTCGGAGCTGATTTTATTAATATGGGGTGCCCCAAAATCCAGTTGACCGGATTTTACAATAGGAATTTCCTTCCGATTGGTAAAAAGAACCCCGTTGCTCACAAAATCCTTCTTGACAACATAGACCATGCCGGAATCAACCCCCTCTGGAAGTACAATTTTAATTGATTTTCTGGTCCATTCTATATAATCCGTTGTTCTGGAACGCGCACCTGCAATACGAACCTCACTTTCATAGGGTCGTCCTATACCATTATCTCCTTTCTCCATCTGCCCGAAATGATTTCCTCTTATTACAAGAACATCCCCGGCTCCTGCTATCCTCGGATCAATACTATCTATATGGGGAGGTTTTTCCAGGAATTGGAGATTAAATATATACACAAGAAGAACCAGAGCCAGCAAAGCAAAAATGTATGCTACCCTTTCCGAAAGAATTCTAAAAAGAACACTCTTCCTTTCATTCGGTTTTTTTCTGCCGGAAGCCTCATTGTAATCGGCCATAATCCCCCACTATCGTCGATTAAAACCACCGGATGATTGGCTGCCGAAGCAACAACAGCGGATCGATCTACTGTTCATCTAAGCCGGGATCCTTCCTATAGGGCAGAATTTGTATCTCCAGCTCAATAATATTACCGCCAGGATCGTTCTTTGCTCCTCCAAGGGGCAAAAAGACCACCTTCTCACCTGTCTTAATCGTAATGTATTTTACGGAGCTTAATACATTTTTTACACTTTGTGTAGTAGTCCATGTTTTAGTTCTGGTAAC
>CAZEKV010000105.1:0-2163 GCA_964512945.1 uncultured Spirochaetales bacterium
CAACAGTACCTTCTTTGTGACATATAAACCCTTTCTCTTCCGAAACAGCGATCAGGATTTTTCTTAATTCATCTGAAAAGGGTTCCGCCATGGGAGTATGAACAGGTTTATGGGGTTCAAATTCATCATAAAAAGACACCTTTCTCCGACGCGTAAAATCAATAAACTGATCCAGAACGACAAAATGGCCTCTTTCTATTTTCTCTCTCAACGATCCTACCGCAGTTGTCGCTATTATATGAGTGCATCCAGCTCTTTTTAGAGCATAAATATTAGCTCTGTAATTTACATGCGTTGGAGGAATTGTGTGTTTTCTTCCATGCCTTGCAATTAGAACAACATCAATGTTTTCAATATTACCTCTTCTCAAAGAAGAAGAAGGTTTACCATAAGGTGTTTCTACCATTTCATCTATGGGATTTTGCAATATTTTCGGGTCATCAAGACCACTCCCACCGATAATTCCAATCTTTTTCATAGTCCCTCCTGCTTTCTCCTATTTCTCAATCTTCCTTTTTTGTTTGCTCCTGGTTTTTCATCAGTTTTCTTCCCGTATTTTTACATAAAACTCTTTTGTTTGCTCTGCTATTTTATCCCAGGAAAATTCAGCAGCTCTTACCTGACCCCTTTTTTGATATTCTCTGTACAAGTCTTTTGATCTATAAATTTTCTCAATTAAAACTGCCAACTCTTTGTATTTTTTCTCAGGGAAAATCAATCCTGCATTTTTAACTGTATCTGGAATCCCGCCACTTGAAGAACCAATAACAGGAACACCACAAGCCATAGCTTCTATAATTACTCTTCCAAACATTTCAACCCATAACTTTGTTGTTATTGATGGTAAAATAAAGAGATCTATACAATTCATAAAATCTGGTATTCTATTTTGTTCCACTGCACTATGGAAAATAAATTTATCTTCTATTTTTTCTTTTTTTATATTTTCAAAAATTTCTTTTTTTCCAGTTCCATAACCAAGAAAGAACAATTGAAAATCGAAATTTAAAATACCACAAGCCCTAATTAATGTTATTAGCCCCTTTTTTTCCTCAATTTTACCAATATACCCAATTGTAAATTTTTTTAACCCAATTTTCTGTCTTAATTTTATATTTTTTTTTGGAAAAAACGTTTTCTTTATATCCACTCCGTTTCCAATAAAAACTAAAGGTTTTTCGAAACCTTTAGTTTGAAGGATTCTTTTAGTTCTTTTCGTTCTTATAATGGCGGCATCAGAATTTTGCAATACAAATTTTTGAAAGATATTCAAAGGAAAAGGAAATTTTTCTTTCTCTTTCTTTTTTTTTGAAACGAGAGGACTTCTTTTAAATATTTTAGACAAAAAAAGGGGGAAAATGTTTTTAAATTGAAGCCTCTGATTTTGAGCAGTGTTAAAAATCAATTTTGCTTCTTTCTGAAATAAATATTTAAAGAGTGTTATCTGGAAAGCTGAAACGGAATATGGTTCTTCAATCATCTCAATGATATCATACTTCTTTTTCATAAAAACACGGAAAAGCCCTGTAAGGTAAAAGTACCACATTATTTTCCCGGAGAAAACTGTCTTTCCCTTATAATATTCAAATTTTTTATTACCCGTTTTTGTATACATATAAACAACACCATTTTCAGGATACCTTTCAGGAACAAAAAGAGTAACTTCTGTATTTTGTCTTTCTGCTAAAGCCTCAATTCTCTTTTGATACTCAGGATTTGCTCCAGAATGCCAGATTATTAGTATTTTCATATTTAAAAAAATAAGCCAGCACTAAACTGGCCCAACACCTTATCCTATCTCTTTCTGCAATTCTTTTACTTTATCCCTTTTTTCCCAGCTAAAAGCCTCTCTGCCAAAATGACCATAGGCTGCTGTTTCTTGAAATATCGGCTTTTTAAGATCCAGAGTCGTTACAATACCCGAGGGGGTAAGATCAAAAACCTTTTTGGCAGCTTCTTCTATTTTTTGCTCAGCAACCTTCGCTGTTCCAAAAGTATCAACCAGAACAGAAACAGGAAAAGGAACCCCTATGGCATAAGCAAGCTCGACCTCACATCTTTCACAAAGATCTGCAGCTACTATGTTTTTCGCAACATATCGTGCCATATATGCAGCTGATCTATCGACCTTACTTGGGTCTTTTCCACTAAAAGCACCCCCGC
>CAZEKV010000105.1:2173-8091 GCA_964512945.1 uncultured Spirochaetales bacterium
ATCCTTTCCTGAGAAAGCCCCCCCTCCGTGTCTTCCCATTCCGCCGTATGTATCAACTATTATTTTCCTTCCTGTTAATCCGGAATCGCCATGAGGTCCGCCAATAACAAATCTGCCTGTAGGATTTATAAAATACTTTGTTGAATCGTCTAAAAGCCCTGTAGGCTCAAGAACCGGCTTAACAACTTTATCGATGATTGTTCTTTTGAGTTCATCGTAGTCAATATCATCATGTTGATGAGAAACAACAACTGTATCTATCCTTTTCGGAGTATGTCCTTCATATTCGATTGTTACCTGGCTTTTCGAATCAGGACGCAACCAGGTAATTTTTCCCTCTTTTCTTAATTCTGCCGCCAGCATCAATATTTTATGTGCATACATTATCGGTGCCGGCATTAATTCAGGAGTTTCCTTGCAGGCATAACCAAACATCATTCCCTGATCTCCGGCTCCCTGCTCTTTAAAAAGACCCTGCCCCGTGGAAACTCCCTGTGAAATATCTGGAGACTGGGAATGTACCGTATTTATTACAGCCATCGATTCATAATCCAGCCCAAATTCAGGTCTGTCATAACCTATCTTTTTTACTATTCCTCTTACTACTTCCTGAAAATCCACAAATGTTGAAGTTGTGATCTCTCCTCCCACCAGAACCATCCCTGTTGTTGTAAAAGTCTCACAGGCAACCCTGGAATCAGGATCATCTTTCAAACATGCATCCAGAACAGCATCAGAAACTTGATCCGCAAGTTTATCAGGATGCCCTTCGCTCACTGATTCAGATGTGAAGAGATAGCTTCTATTTTCCATCTTTTTCTCCTTCCTTTGCTTTTGTAATTATCGAAAACAACTTTGGATTGCAAAAATCCAATAGAAATTCCCACAATAAAACCCGATTGTGACAGGCTTTCATGTATTTATTCAAGACAGAAGACCGTTTCCTCTGTTTCTTTTTTAACGAAAAAATAAATCCTCTACTTAAAAATACCGATTATCCTATCTTTTTTTCTGTATAAATTATTCTTACCTGCTTTAAAAGACCCTCTCCTTCACTTTTGGTTTCAATTTCAGGATAGTCGTTCAGGGCAGTATGGATCAATCTTCTTTCAAAAGGGTTCATTGGTTCCAGTAAAAGTGAGCCTTTCCTTTCTAACACATAAGCAGCATTTTTCTGTGCATGTTTGATTAAATTCTCTTTTCTCCTGTCCCTGTAATTTTCAATATCTATAATAATTTTAGTTTTTTCCTCGCTTCCTTTGTTTGCATAAATATTGGTTAACAACTGTAGGGCATCTATGGTTTTTCCTTTTCGTCCTATTAATATTCCAGAAAAGCCGGATGTGATCTTGAATCCTACCTTCCTTTCCTCCCTGAATAAGACTTCAACCGTTCCCGGACATCCCATTTTTTTTAGCAATGTTTCAAGAAATTTAATAATTTTCGTTTCAAATTCATTTTTATTTTCAACTATAGAGTCTTCAATTGTATGAATCCGTATTTTTACTCCGCCTTTTTTAAAAATAAGTCCTTTTCTGGTTGTTTCAATAATTTCAACGTCAAACTCTTCTTTATCTATACCCAACTCTTCCATTGCTCTGTCAATGGCTTCTTTTTCTGTTTTTCCTTCGAATTCTTTTATCACAATTTTTTATCTCCTAACTTGCTCTATTTTTCAGAATCTTATTAATAATAAACTGCTGTAATACCGTAATTATGTTTGCCACCGTCCAGTAAATAATTAGCCCTGAAGGAAGGTTGTATAAAATAAACAAGAAAACAACCGGCATAGCATACGACATCATTTTCATCTGGTTATTTGCAGAAGTATTTGATGTTTGCATTATTTTTCCCGATAAAATTTGCGTTGCAACCATAATTAGAGGAAGCAACCTGATTTCCGAACCTATACCAAAGGGAATCTCAAAAGAAAGGGTGAAAATAGACTCGGGTGAAGAAAGGTCTGTTATCCAGCCTACAAAGGGTGCCCCTCTTAGATCAAAATGATTATTTAAAAGTCCGTAAAACGCTATCATAATCGGCATTTGCAGCAACATTGGGAGACATCCTCCAAGGGGATTAACTCCCTCTTTTTTATAGAATGCTGCAATTTCCATATTCATTTTTTGAGGATCGTTCTTGTATTTGTTTCGTATCTCTTCCATTTTGGGCTGTAGTGCCTGCATCTTTGTTGTTGATTCGAAGGTTTTATGTGTAAGGGGAAAAACAAGAGCTTTTATTAGTATTGTTGTAAAAATAATAGAAATTCCATAATTAGGAATTATTCGATAAAATAATTTTAACAGTTCTTTTATAATTATCTCCAGCCAACCAAAAATCGGCCAGCCGGTGTCAACTATTTTATTTATATTAAAATCTTTCACACCAAAGCTATTATCTTTTTCCTTGTTATATTTCTTTAAAATACTTTCCTTTCTTGGTCCAACGTAGAAGTAGTATCTATCATCTATCAGGTGCTTTTTTCTTTCAGCATTAATTGAAAAATAAAATTGAGCGCCCTCCGGAATATCTTTTATTTTGTTTTTGGAAAATGTAATTTTTTCAAGGGAATCTACATAGGGGATTCCTATAACAGAGAAATATTTTCCCGTTATTCCTGCCCAAAAAAAACTTTCATCTACTACCTTTGTTTTTTTTCCCTTTCCTATCTTCTGCCTTTTTTTCTTACCATCAAAGTAGGTATAGTTTTTTCTATAGTCCTTTCCTCTTCCCCCTATTTTCTTAAATTCCGGTCCTATCTGAGGTTCAAACCCAAGGGTGTAAGAAAGATTTTCTCTATCCAGAGGGAGACTTTTCTGTCTATTCTCGTTTTCAAAGTATACGTCCAGCTGAATAAGATATTCCTCCGGTTTTATTGTGAAAACCTTTTTTAAAAGGAATAGATTTTTTTCTTCTTCGTTTCCTCGCTCATAAGATTCAAACTTTTTCGTAAAAATATATTGATTCCCTTTAGTAGAATAGTCAAAAATCGCCTCAATTGGTCTATTTTTTTGACTCCCAAAATAAAGATTAAAGGCTTTGTTGTCCGGACTGCCCCCAAAAACCATTTCCACATTTTTTCCGGAGTTTAATTTATAATTCTTCAGCTCTATGGATTTAACAGTCCCGCCTTTGTTTGAAAATACTATTTTGTAAACATCCGTTTCAATCTCAATATCTTTTTCCTTTCTGTCATTCTCCAGAGGGGTAATAATGCAATTCCATTTTTTTTCTCTTTTTTCTTCTTTTTGTTCTATAGGTTCTGTATTCTCTACAACTGTTGTTTTTTCTTCAGTTTTTGAAATGTTTGTTTCTCTTTGCTTTCCAGGGAAAAATGTCCTTACAGTAACAGTTACTCCCAGATAAATTACAACTGATATCAAAATCGCCAGAATGGTTTTTTTATCCACCTACTTCTCCTTCTTTCTTTTTACTATGGAACAGGATCATAACCCCCGGGATGAAAAGGATGACATTTCAGAATTCTTTTCACTGCCAGAAAAAAGCCCTTGAATGCACCATGCTTTTCTATTGCTTTCAGTGCGTATACCGAACATGTCGGAAAAAACCGGCAACTTCGAGGCAGAAAAGGAGAAATTCCAAGTTTATATAATTTAATAATTAAAATTATTCACTCTTTATAAGTTCCGCTTTTTCCAAACCCAAAAGAATCTGCCGTCTTCTTTCAGAAAAGGTTTCGTAAACAGGGTATACAATTAAAAGAATATCAAATCCCGGTATTATTTTATATTTCTCAAGCCTTAATACTTCTCTTACAACTCGTTTGGCTTTATTCCTTTTAATTGAATTCCCGTACCTTTTTACCAAAGAAACAGCAAACCTACAAAATCCCAATCCATTTTCTATATATTTTAATCGAATACCATCGCTTTTAGTCTGAAAAGAAGACATAAAAACAGCCTGGATATCGTTTCTTTTTTTTATCCTCTCTTCTTTAGTAAGGTTTTTTCTCATCAGAAATTGTCAGTTTTTTTCTTCCTTTCTTCTTCTCATTAAGACAGCCCTTCCGCCAGCCGTTTTCATCCTGGCTCTAAAACCAAAACGCCTGTTCCGTTTTACCTTGCTTGGTTGATAAGTGACACTCATATATATATTCCTCCATTATGCTTCAATACTCTAAAAAGAATGGAACAGTATACTTTTTCTATCTGCATGTTGTCAACTCCTGTCAAAATCTCTTAAATTCTCCTTAAATCTATTCAACACTTTTAAAAAATTCTTGTATTCCTCTGAATTTTCTTTTTTCTCTGGTTTTGCTGCTTTTTTTACCCGGGGTCTCATAATTAACACTGTTCTTATAGTCTGAATATCAAGTTCTCTGTATAAAGACTTAATTTTTTTTAAAATTTCTTTTTCTTTAAATTTTACTTTTTGATACCATCCCGGATGATCAACTTCCAAAAAAAGGGTTTTTTTTTCCAGTTCCTTTATTTGTACATGCTCTGCAGAATTTTTTCCTATAATTTCCGTCCATTTGCCGAAAATTTCCGTTTTTTGAGGATTTTCGTATTTTTTTACTTTTTCAAGATATTCTTTTAGTATTTTTCCCGCTTTTTCCATTTAATATTTTGAAAAACTCCCATTCTTAACTGAATACAAAAGTGTCTCCTTTTGAATACATGATAACAATGTCTCGTCTGGAAGGAAAGTAAAAAATGCCTGGTCATATTCTGGAAGATATTCCAGAAAGGCCTCTTTCTTTTTAGTGTCTAATTCCAGTAAAACATCATCAAGTAAGAGAATCGGTTTTTTTCCCGTAACGATAGTATAATATCTCGCCTGTGTTATTTTTAAGATTAGAGATAACAATCTTATTTGCCCTGTAGAGGCAAAATTTTCAAAATTCACGTTGTCTATAAAAAAATTAAATCTATCTCTATGGGGTCCTTTAAGAGAGGTTCCCGCAAGAATATCTTTCTCCCGGGTTTTTCTTACTTCTTCGAGGGTACTTTCATATGAATCATCCCAATCCCAGGAGGGAGAGTATTTTATATAAATTTCCTTTTTTAAAGAAGCTATTTTTTTAAATTCTTCACTAAAGGTTTTATTAAAATGCTTTATTGTTTCCTTTCTTCTTTTTTTAATTTCCAGACCTGTTTTTACAAGTTGACAATCATATACTTCTATTAATTCTCTATTCTCTTTTTTTAATGCTAAATTTCTGTTTTTTAGAATTTTTTTATATTTCCTCAAAATATCTATATAAAAAGGATTATTCAAACTCATTGTTTGATTAAAAAAATATCTTTTCCTATCAGGTTTTCCCTTTACATAATTTATATCATCGTGCGAAAAAATGATACAAGGTATATTTTCTATTATTTCCTTTCTGTCTATAATTTTTTTTTCATTAAAAAAAATTTTTTTCTTTTTCTTTATAATATATATTTTTATGCTATTTTTAATTTCATTTTTTATAAATTCCCCGGAAACAGACATTTCTGTTTCTTTTTCCTTTATTAAAAATTCATCTTTTCTTATTCGAAAGGAAGAACCGAAACATAAAAAATAGACAGCTTCAATAAAATTAGTTTTTCCATGGCCGTTTTCTCCCACAAGAACAACATTCCGGGAAGAAACATTTATTATGTTATTTTTCAGATTTCTAAAATTGAAAACCGAAATCCTTTCAAATCCCATAGAAAAAAATCAATCCAGTTGCATTGGCATAATTATATGAAAATAATTCTTTTTAGGAATCGGTTCTATTGAAATAGCAGTATTACTTTCAGAAAATTTTATACTTATCTCCTTTCCATCAATCACTTTTAGGGGTTCACTGACATAAAGGTAGTTTAATGCTATTGTCGTTTTTTCTCCATTAAATGAACATTCTATTTCTTCTCTTGCCATGCCTATATCACTTTCCTCGGAAGTAAGGGTTAATATATTCTTCT
>CAZEKV010000106.1:0-8091 GCA_964512945.1 uncultured Spirochaetales bacterium
GAGAGTATGCTAAATATGCTGAAAACTAATCCTACGGGTGGTCGAAAGGTGGGGTGAGGTCAATTGGTATAACGAAAATCCTCAAATTTCCGCGCTTTTATTGTTAAATTTTCATATAAAAGTATTTGTTGCGAAAAATAAAACTATAATAAAAAAATGATCGGGAAGTGGCGGTACCTAAACAGTTTCTCCCAGTTGCCCGCATGCTCCATTAATTCCTTCTCCCCTCCTCATGCGCTGGGAGACAAGGATTCCATTCTTTTTTAGTTCGGCAATAAACCACCTTGTTCTTGTAGAACCAGGTCTGTTGAAGGAAGTACCCTTGTATTTATTCAGGGGGATAATGTTAACAATTACCTTCAATCCGGCAATAAATTTTTTTAGAAACAGAATGTCTTCTTTTCTATCATTTATTCTCCGTAAAAGAACATATTCAAGTGTTATTCGGTTTTTTGTATTTTTTTGATAATAGTTCAGGGCTTTTTTAAGACTATCAAGGGGCTCTCTTTCTGCTACAGGCATTATGCATTTTCGTTTTTCCGGATCAGCGGAATTGAGAGAAACGGCGAGTTTAGTTTTTAAATTTTCATCTGCCATTTTTTTTATTCCAGAGGTTAATCCGCATGTAGAGATTGTCTGTTTTCTACAGCTTATACCCGGGCCCGCCGGGTGACTGAATATTTTGATTGCCGTTTTGAGATTTTTGTAGTTTGCAAGGGGTTCACCCATTCCCATAAACACAATATTTGAAATTTTATCTGTTATAGATTTAAGATGAATAAACTGCTCAACTATTTCATGGGCATGGAGATTTCTGAGGAAACCCATTTCCCCGGTTTTACAGAATACACATCCCATACCGCATCCTGCCTGTGTGGAAATACATGCGGTTTTTCTTCCCTTCTCATCATTAAGCAGAACGGTTTCGATGATAGTTCTATCATCCAATTCTATCTGGAGTTTAATTGTCGAATCGTGATCTTCTAATTTTTTTGTTATCTTTGATGTAAGGATTCTCAGGCTATTTTTTAGGTCTTTCCTGGTTTTCTTTGGTATTGTTGTAAAAGAATCAAAGTCCAGGAGGTTGGAATGTATAGACTTAAAAATCTGGATTCCCCTGAATCTCTGACGGAAACCAGACTGTTGGTTTATCTCTTCGGGTAATAAACCAGCTATAGGGGTTTTCATGTGCTATTGATTTAACTTATCGAGAAGCTCCGATATATATATATTTTTTATTCCAAGCTTCTGATATTTTGCCAGAATTTCTACGGCGTGTTTCCTGTCATTCATTCTTATGTAGCAGTCTGCAATTTCGAGGTATAATCTGTTATTTTTGGGGTCATTCTTGAGCAGTCCTTCAAGAGAATCAATAGCTTCTTGATAATTTCCCCTTAGCTTATTGATCAGGGCAAGTCCGAGTATTGCGTAGACATCAAATTCTATATTCAATGCTTTCTGGTAGTATTCTTCAGCCTCATCGAGCTTCTCAAGGCATCTGAGGGAATCTCCGGCTCTTGTAAGAATAACCTTGTTATTGGGATCAAGATTCAATATCATGTTCCAGTACTCAAGGGACTTCTGATGCATATTCATGCCCCTGTAACAGTCGGCCATTCCAAAAAGGGCATAGAAATTGTTTGGTTCAAGCTCAAGGGCTTTGTAGAAATAATCAAGTCCTTTTTCGAAGGTCTTAAGCTTTCTATGGCAGTTACCAAGGGAGGTTAGAACACGTATATCAATATTCTGGGGATTTACTTCGAGCATTTTTTCCCAGAAGCGGAGAGCTTCCCCATATTCCTTAAAATCAAAATGGAGATGTCCCAGTCCGATAAGAGCGTATGCATTGTGCTGCTGCATTTCGAGAACCCTCAGGTAGATGCTCTTTGAATTTTTAAAATCTCTCACCTTTCTATAGGCGTCGGCTATTCTTGTCAGTACGGTGATGTTACGATCATCATGAATCAGATATTCTTCCCAAATTTTTATAGCCTGATTGTATTGATGAAGAGCCTTGTGACAATCTGCCAGGCCAAACAGGGCATAGTTATTACCGGGGTGGTGGGCAAGGCACTTCTGATAGTAACCCATCGCAGTCTTGAAGTCTCTCTTTTTTCTGGCGGCATCTCCAAGACCCACCAGGGCATAATTATTAAATTCGTCTATTTTAAGAATCCTATTAAAGCTAACCTCGGAATCCTCAATTAAATTCTCTTTTAATAACTGGTATCCGCGTTTTGACAATTCCAGGATTTCATTGTCCTGTTCATTATGCTCAAAACTCTCGGTAATTTTTTGAATTTCCCTTGAGAGATCCAGCCGATCAAAACCCTCTTCCAATTCGTGTTTATTTTTTTTCCCCATATTACTCTCATTTCTGTTTCACTGCATATCTTCAGACAGCCATTTATGAAGAATTGCAGATATTTTTTCTACCATCTTATCAATTCTGTCTGGAGCCGGAGCAATCTTGTACATTCTCAATGCTTCCAGCGGTTCGTGGTTATCATAATAGAAATCACCCATTCTGATAATACCATCCGTATATCCCGTAGTAAGAAAAATCCGTCTGGCCTGTTCGTAATTTCCCGAGTTGAAAAACTCATTCCCTTTCCGTATCAGCACAACACGTTCCTCTGCTGAAAGAGAAGAAGCAGCCCCTGTACTGATCTTTAAGAAGCCTTCCGCAGGAATTTTTTCTAATATTTCCTTAATTCCCATTTCTATATCTACAACAGACTATAAGGGAAATTATTGTGGAAATCAACTGTTTTATCCATCCAAATTGACAATTTTCTCATTGAATTATTTTAATATGTAAAACAATAGCCGATTGCACTAAAGAAGGCCCTTTGTAGACATCTCTCCCGCAGGAGAATCAACAGCCTTATAGGCCTGGTTTATTGATTTTCCGAGAGCCTTAAAAATTGATTCCGCCATATGATGGCTGTTCAATCCCGAACGCCCCAGAATATGGATGCTAATTAGCGCCTTGCCCGCCAATCCCGTAAAAAACTCTCTTAACAGGGATAGATCAAAATTACCTGCGTATTGTTGTGGAAAATTTACCTCGTAATGGCAGTACGCCCTCCCACAGACATCTATTGCTATTTCCGAGAGGGCATCATCCATTGGTATGACAGAATGCCCGAATCTGCAAACTGCCCCATAATCTTTTCTGATCTTGTTAAGTGCCGAACCAAGAACAATACCGGTATCCTCGACAAGATGGTGGGGATCGACATCAATATCACCGTTTGCAGTAATTTTAAGGAAAAAATCCCCATGGAACGACATCGAGGAAAGGAGATGATCAAAGAAAGGAAGTTTTGTTTGAATTTCCTGGCCTTTCTGTGAGAGATTCAGGGTCACTTCAATACTTGTTTCCCTGGTTTTTCTGTTTATGTTGATAATCCTTTCAGTTTTCATTTAAATCTTCCCGCTCTCAGTTCCTGACTCCTGCCGGTTAAATCTACAACGGGGAGGGAAAAATTAAAAGGGGGAGGAAGGATTTTTTTTAGTATAGCAAACAGAAAAAATTATTATAGTTTTACAAAAAAACTAAAAATGGTGTATAGTATAAAGAAAGGAGAAAGGGAGTGGTAGAAAAAGAAAGTGATGACAGATTGATGTTTCATCAGGATTTTTCCGCAGAAGAATTATCTTGTGAGCCGGTATTTTTTGATGATTCGTCTACGATAGAGGAGCGTTGGGAGAGCTGGGTAAAAAGTATTGATCTATAAGATCTCACTGGTGTTGTGAAGGCTATTCTGGATATATAATTTCAGGATGGTTCTAATTTTATCTGTATTTTAGAAAAATGAGAATGGATCTCCCGAATTTTTTTTGTTTTGCTATGTAGAATGGATCGATGTTTTCTGCCCATTTTTCCTCAGATGGATGATGGACAATGAGCATTCCATTTTTTTCCAGTATATTTTTTTCTGCAATTTGCAGTACAATTTCCTTTTTCCTTTTAAAAGGGAAGGGGGGATCAAGAAAGATGATGTCAAATTTATCCTTAGATTTCTTTATAAAAGTTTCAACAGGGAATAAACGAATTATTATCTCGGATTCGACGATAGATATATTTTCCATAATAGTTTTCTTTTTTATGTAGTCTTTTTCTACGAGGATAACAGGTGTCGCACCCCTTGAGGCTGCTTCAATCCCCACAATACCAGAACCGCTGAATAGGTCAAGAAAGGAAAAATTTACGATATTTCCGAGGACGGAAAACATAGATTCCCGCATTCGATCCATAGCCGGACGAATTATACCTACGGGGCATTTTATTCTTCTATTTCTATATTTTCCTCCGGTTATGCGCATTTGGCCCCCTTATGTGCTTTCAATGATTTTTTCCGAGAATGGCTTTATTCTGATAAAAACATCAAGCAGAATTTTATTTTCCGGCAACAGGAAGCCGGGATCAGCCTTGAGGATATCAAAGGCTGATTTTCTGGCCTTGATTAAAATTTTCATATCAGTAGGTATACTGGCGATTGAAAGTTCCAGGAATCCAGACTGTCTGGTTCCGGCTATATCCCCCGGTCCCCTTATTTCAAGATCTTTTTCGGCAATTTTGAATCCATCAGAGAAATTTTTCATAACCTTCAGGCGTTTTTTAGCATCTTCACTGAGATCCTTACTGTAGATGAGAAAGGCATAGGATTGATCCCTGCCTCTGCCTACCCGACCCCTTAGTTGATGGAGGGATGATAGCCCGAAACGTTCAGCGTGTTCGATAACAATACATGTGGCATTTTTAACATCTACTCCGACTTCGACAACACTTGTTGCAACCAGAATATCAATTTTTCCGCTGCTAAAATCCCCCATTATTTCCATTTTTTTTTCTACCGGAACCCTGGAATGTATCAAGCCCGTGCTGAATTCGGGAAATATTTTTGTGCTCAGGTATTCATGCATTGTTTCAGCATCCTTCAGGAGGATCTTGTCGGATTCTTGTATAAGGGGATATACGAAATATGCCTGTTTCCCCCTATTGATTTCATTCCTAACACGGTCATAAACTTTTTTTTCATTATTTTCACGGGTAAGATGCGTTACTACCGGTCTTCTTCCCTCAGGCATCGTCTTTATTGTTGATATTTCAAGATCTCCAAACACAGTAAGGGTAAGAGATCTGGGAATGGGGGTTGCTGTCATTAACAGTAAATCGGGAACAGATCCCTTTTTCATTAGGGCAATACGCTGTAGAACCCCAAACTTATGTTGTTCATCAACTATCACGAGTCCAAGTGATTTAAAATCAACGTCTTTTGTAAAAAGCGCATGTGTTCCAATTATTAAATCAACATTTCCCGATGCAAGCTCGTTTAAAAGAAATTTTCTGTTTTTAATATTGCTTGATATAAAAGCCAGTCTAATATGGGTTGAGGATAAAAGTTTGGCTGCATTTTCTGCATGTTGTTTTGCAAGTAATTCTGTGGGTGCCATAAATGCGACTTGTTTGCCCAGCTCAACAGCTGTTAAAGCAATTAGTAACGCAACAAGTGTTTTTCCTGATCCAACATCTCCCTGAAGGAGACGTGCCATAGGGTAGTTGGATTTCAGGTCTTTTGTTATTTCCGAAATAACTTTTTTTTGATCCTTTGTAAGAGAAAATGGAAGCTTTTTAATTAGTTGATTTTGTAATATAGCCGGGCTTTTTTGCTCAGGTCTTATATGCTTTCGGCGTCTGAAAGATCTTCTTCCAACGACCAGCTGCAAATGAAAAAATTCTTCAAAGATTAATGTTTTCCTTGCTTTCTGCAATAAATCAGTATCATCAGGAAAATGTATTTGTTTTATTGCCGTACTTTTTTTCAGTAAATTATGATCCTCCATAATTTGTTCGGGCATTTCATTTTCGATATAGTTTCCATAATGCCTGATTCCCTGAGCCATTACTTTTCTGACTAATCTTTGGGTAAGTTTTCCTGACAGGGGATATACCGGCAGAATTATGTTAAAATTCCGGGGATTACTGGAATATGGCTCCAGTTCAAAATTAGAACACTGAAGCTCATTATATTTATACTGGAAGTCCCCCCTGAGGAAATATTTTTGACCGGGTAATATTTTTTTCGCCATAAAATTACGTCCAAAACATAGAAGAACGGCGGATGATGTATTATCATCGACATGGATCTTAAGGGTCTTATTTTTCCCGTATCCGATATAGCTATGGGAGGTTATCTCAACTACAGTATTTACACTATTTTTTGGTCTTCTGGATAAAACTGTTGAAAGGGGTTCCCTTTTTTTTCTATTATCATATCCTGTCGGGTAGAGGAGAAGCAGATCGGCAATTGAGACAACCTTAAGTTTTCTAAAAAAAACAATTCCCGAGGAGCCTATTCCCTTCAGGATTCTGATGTTTTGGTTCAGTTCTTTTAGAAACATTTTCTGGGACTATGCAGGCAGAGAACAAAGATATCTGGCAACTATCCCTACAAGTCCGTTGCCTCCTATGGATATGATGAGAAAAACAATACCAACGCCTAAAAGCTGGGCTATTGCCGAAGATTTAAAATTAAATAGATATTTGCTGAAAAAGTAGAGTACCGGATTAAGTAGTTGATTGATAAAATAGGTAAATGGGGTCATGGTATTTGTTTTTGAGAGTTCCATTATAACCTTTATTATTATAATAATAATAAAAAAATTTATAAAAAACGCTACAATGGCCCATGTGTGTATCACTATTACTGCCATAATAGTTCCAATATGGATTTGCTTTAAAATAACAAAATCTGATATAATCTTATGGATTATGTAAAGTAGAAGAATTCCCATAGCGGGGGAGAAATCGATATTCCCAAATCTGAGAAATCTCAATCTTCTAAAAAAATTCAGATAGGGATTTGTAATTCTAAAGATGAAATCTGCTATTGCCCCCCTGTTGTATCCCGGGAACCAGGATAAAAATATTCGAATAGTTATAATCGCTATGTAGAAAAATAGAATAGTGTTAATAGTGTTGAGAAAAACTGTTATTGTTTCCATACTTCCTCTATGTGCTGATAATTTTTTATGGCCTCTAATGTTTCGTTATTGGCTGAAACAGTCACCTGGCCGGATGACTTAATTATAGTTTCAGTAGGGCTGGTACCGTTATGTCTGATATGAAAAAAAACCTGAGATTTACCTGGATGATTAATTAGAAATGATCTTAGATGAAACAATGCATCTTCGGTGCATATATTTCTTGCAATTCGAATATGTATTTCCTCCGCAGTTTTTGTTTTAAGTTCTTCAGGTTTTTTTATTTCGTCAACCAGTATTTTGGATTCACCCCTATTTCTGTCAATTTTGCCGATTATTCCCACAACAGAATCTGGATTGATCAAATCCCTGTATTTCTCCCATACTTTTGGAAAGAATACAAGTTCTACTGTATTTTTATAATCCTCAAAAACGGCAAATCCCATGCGTTTGCCTTTTTTTGTTTGTATTTCCCTGATAGTGTTTATCATACCTATGAGAGAATAACTCTTTTCTGCGGGGTATTTATCAATAATTGAAAGGTCAAGATTTACGCTCTTTTCCCATATTTTTTTATATTTATCCATAGGATGCCCGGAGAAATAAAAACCAAGGAAATCCTTTTCAAATTTCAATAGATCCAGTTTCGGCCATTCTTCAAATTTTTCGAATTCAATCTCATGGAATTCTCCATGTTCCTCAGATTCAAATAAAGACCCCTGACCATATTTTTTATATTCTTTCTTTTTACTTATAAATTCAATTAATCTGTCGAGATTGTGAAATAGCATCGCCCTTGGGATATTCATATTGTCAAAGAGTCCGGCTTGAATAGAGGTTTCCAGCACTTTTCTGTTAACGGTTTTCAGGTCAACACGTTCAAGGAAGTTATTAAATGTGGTGTATTTTCCATCGCGGTTTCTATTTTTGATTATTTCCTCAACTGCGGCTTCACCGACATTTTTTATTCCCATAAGCCCATATACGATTTTCCCGTCAACTACTGTAAATTTCTTTTCGGAAAGGTTTATATCGGGCGGAAGTACTTCAATTCCCATTTCACGGGTTTCATGTATGTACAGAGCCAGTTTGTCAGGA
>CAZEKV010000107.1:0-8082 GCA_964512945.1 uncultured Spirochaetales bacterium
ACTTTTTTTTGAAAAACCCCTGTTTTGAAGAAAATTTGAACCATTTCCCAAAGGTGTGTTTGGCTTTATCCTCAATTGTCTTCATAATAAAATCGGAAAAATCTTCATATTCGGACGAAGTCGTTTCAAAGGCATTTATGCTTATCGGCTCATTCTGGTAATGTGTAAAAATTGAATCAATCAGGGCTCTGTAACCCCCAAAGGCAACGGAATCAAGCGGCGAAAGCGTTTCTTTTTGACTTAAAACAAGCGAAAGAACCCCCCTTCTCTTTTCATGAAAAAGGGTTAATAGTTCTTTTAAGAGAAATAATGTTCCCTTAATTGAGCTGTCAATTGAGGTTTCAATTATAACAGGCGGGAGTTCGTGGATTGCCCGCTTTTCTCCGCTTGTTGTATGGGTAATTATGGCCTCATCGAGAACACCGAAAATATTTATGGATTTTAAAACAAGTGATTTTGAAGACAATGGAGATTTTCTGTTCCAGGGAAGAGTTGCTAAATTTTCATTCTTTTGTGAAACTTTCTTTTTCGAATCATTTGTTGCAATGACATTATACCCTGAAGAAAGAGCCCTGGCGACCAAGCTTTTGCAAAGTAGGGAATCATTACCGGTAATTAAAATATTTTTCTTCATATGCTTATTGCGGAAAGTATATCTATAAAAAATACCATGGTCAACAGCGGAAGACCAATCGTGATAAAGGAACTCCCTGGTCTTCTTATCTTCTGGAGATGTGTTCAAGATTTTGACTTTCCCGGTATCTATGTAATGGATTTATATTTCTTTTCCATATCGTAAATATTTTCTCTGTTAATTATCAATGTTTGATTAATATTTATTAATGCCGTGGTGTATTCTTCCTGGAGTTTTATGGGAACATTGTACAAAAGATACTCATTCTTTTTTCTGCTAAGCCATTCTCTGAATCCATTGCTCTGATCATATATCTGATTAAGATCAACGAAACATTTATCCACCATATTATTCATTTCAGACATTGTCTGCGGAGTAGCGGATTTCTTATCTTCAGATGTGGAATCGAGGCTGGTTTTTAACATATTTAGATATTCAATAAAAAGTTTTGTCTGATTGATTAATTGCAAAAGGGAGGCTTCTTTTCTGGTTATCTTCCCTTTCCGTGAAGAAAAAGTGAAAAAGAATTCTTTATTCTTTACTTCCAGACCTGATCCCGTAAAGATTTGCAGGAAAAAATCAAATATTCTCTGAGTAAGAGAGAGCTTCGGTTTATTAATCCCCTCAAGAAATGATAAAACACGGGAAAGATTTTTTTCTTGAGCCATATATCTGTAAAGTATTTTTTTTGTCCGGGAAATTTTTACTGATTCCGATTTATCATCGGATTCATACGGTTTTAATATATCACGAGAGAAATCATCTTCAGATTTTATGAAATCCGAAACGGCAGTCTCTATAATTTCAGAATTCGCAATAATCCCATTTTTTTTACATAACTCTGTAATCAGATTGGTAAAACCCATTCTGTCATCGGCGTGGAGAGATTCACTTGCCGGATTTTGCATAAGAGATTTTTTCAATGTAAGTCTGTCAATATCGATCAAAACTCTGTCTAATTGCATCCAGAAGGGTTTTATTATCATTTCCAGCGATTCTTCAATATTTTTAAATATTGAGTGTGTAAAATTCTGCTTTTCACCAATTGAAAGAATCCTTGAGTTAGTATGAAACAATTCCGTAACATTCTTTTTTAGATAATTGTCCGCTTTTATTACTTTTCTTATGCTCTCTCTGTTGATTTGAGCTGTCTCAACAAGATACTTCTCTTGAATTGAGAGAATGTTATTAAGGATCCTTATCAAAACAGTAGAATTCCTCTGAGATTCCGATAGATCTTCGTTGTCCCTTTTATAAGTTTTTTCTGTTTCGACCTCACCTGCATGCAGCTTGAGATGCCAGTTTTCATCGGATTCAAAGGCAACCGGGAATACCTGGTTTCGAATAAGAACCAGAGAGTCAAACAAAGTAGAATAGGTTTTTGAGATATCTGTTGAAAGCTCCAGCATTTTTTTTCTTTCTTCGGTCAAAAAGTCCTGCAAATTCTTCATACTCAATAATAATTGATATTTTCAATTAAATTCAAGATTCGCATGGGGATAATGAAAGCAATCTATATAATCTATGATTTTGTTTTATCTTGATGGAATGCCCCCTTTTTTGATCTGAACCAAACAACAGAAATACATAATTTATTTTTTTTATTTTACTTGACTTTTTTTGTTACTGGAATTATGGTCTCTTTCAGAATGAAAGAGAATGGCAATGTACTCTTTAAGCATAAATTGCGGACATCCTTGAATCATATTATAGGATATTGTGAAATTCTCCAGGAAGACGTAAGTGATATGGGTCAGGAACACCTTTTGACCCAATTGAAAGTAATGTCTTCGGAAGCAGAGAAAGCCTCCGCTTTAATAACTTCTTTCTTCAGTTCTATCCAGAATTTTCCCAAAATAGATAGTAAAAGTATTAAAAACAGGACAGTGCAGTCCATCGACAGGATCCTTGAGCTTGTTAAAGAGGTAAAACTAATAATCGCAGAAAAAAACATGGCGAATTTAACCTCGGATGTTGAAAAAATAGCCTCTTCTTCAAACAAAATGCTGATCCTTCTGGAAGAAGCGTTTAACTGGATTGGGAGAGGCGGGGCTGTAACAGAAACCCTCCCGGAAAAAGGTATTGTGGAAGAATGTTTTGATCAAGAAAAGAAACTTGATGATACGATTCTGATAATTGATGATGATGAAATGAACAGGGATGTTATTTCCAGACATTTAATCAAACAGGGATATAGGATTTTTGAGGCAGCAAATGGCTTTGAAGGAATCGAAATGCTGGGAAAAATCTCCTGTAATCTTATCATTCTCGATATCATAATGCCTGATATTAATGGCTATGAAGTACTGAAAATTCTAAAGTCTGAAAAAAAGAGTATGGATATCCCGGTAATTGTTATTTCAGCTCTGGGAGAAGTAGACAGTGCCATAAAGTGTATTGAAATGGGTGCAGAGGATTATCTTCCAAAATCATTCGATCCCGTGCTGCTGAGAGCCAGAATTGGAGCCTGTCTTGAGCGGAAACGCTTAAGGGATAAAGAATTGGAATATATGACAGCATTGCTGAAAAGTCAGGCTGCACTGGCCGGAGAACTCTCTGAGGCGGCGGAGTATGTAAGGAGCCTGCTGCCTCCGCCTCTCGAAGGTGAGATCCGAAGTTATTGGCGGTTTCTACCATCAACCCAGCTTGGGGGAGACTGTTTTGGGTACCACTGGCTAAATAACGATGAACTTGCCATTTATTTACTTGATGTAAGCGGACACGGGGTCGGAGCAGCACTGCTGTCAATTTCTGTTATGAGTATGCTGAGAACCGAATCTCTGCAGACTACCGACTTTGGTAATCCCGAAAGGGTTCTTGAAACACTTAACGAAACATTTCCCATGGAAAAACAAAATAATATGTATTTTTCCATATGGTACGGTATTTACAATAGAAAAACCCGAACAGTGACGTATTCAAATGCCGGAGCCCCGCCGGCAATACTTATCAACTATGATAATGATATCTCCGTCAAGGAGTTGACCACTTCCGATATGATAATTGGGATAGAATCCGGGACGAAATACAAGGCCATGTCTATGAATGTCTGCCCCGGCGACAGAATTTTTCTTTTTAGTGACGGGGTATACGAAATTAAAAAAGTGGAGGAAAAAATGATGGAATTTAGAGATTTTGTCAAAATTCTCGCACGCAGACCCGAAGCCGACAAATTTTTAATTGATTCCGTTCTGGATCATGTAAGGAACATCTCTGTAAGCAAAAGCTTCGAAGATGATGTCTCATTACTGGAATTTATTTTGTAATACAGCCTCTTTTTTCTACAAACATTCGGTAAGAATATTTTTACTGGCTTAGTTTTTGAAGCTTATCCCGGATGAGAGCAGCCTTTTCGTAATTTTCAATCTCAACGGCTCTTTTTAATTCTCTTTCCAGCGAGGCAATCTCCTTTTCCCTCGGATTCTGAATGGGGGATGGGCCGCCTTTGGAGATGGAACCGGCGGTAATTCCTGTTTCGTCTATTACTGATTCTGCGATAAATATCGGACATTTTTTTCTTACGGCAATCGCAATTGAATCCGACGGCCTGGCGTCAAGAACAATTTCTTTTCCCTTTTTATTTAACACAAGTTGAGCATAGAATGTCCCCTCTCTTAATTCGGTTATCTCAATTTTCAACAATTCCATTCCGGCTCTTTTTAACATGGAAAGAAATAGATCATGGGTTAGGGGTCTTGGCATAGGGACATTCCCCAGGCCAATTAAAATTGATTGAGCTTCCAGCTGGCCTATAAAAATTGGAACAACAATTTCCGTTCCAAGAGGTTTTATTAATACAGCATTCCCTTGATCTGTATGTGCAATTGTCCAAATCTCCGCTTCTACAAACATCTACAATCCCTTCCAAAAAACAGCCTTCTTATGTATTAAAGGATAGGCCATTGATATAAAATACTCAAATTTTTACTCAGCAGTTGAAGTCCGGTTCCTTCCATTTTGCTTCGACAAATAAAGGGCTTCATCTGCTCTTTTAATAAGAGCCCTTGTCGAGGTATCCCGTTTTGGATCAAATTGAGCGATCCCCAGAGATATTGTCACAGAAATTGTCTGGTTTTCGGACTCAATTTTTGTCTGTTCAACAGCTTTTCTAATTCTTTCAGCCACACCTCTGGCTATTCCCATATCAGCTTCCGGAAGCAAAATTACAAATTCTTCTCCGCCGTATCTTGCCGCTATGTCTATGCTGCGGACATAACTTTTAATAATATTGGCAACTTTTTTTAACACATCATCTCCGCAGGTGTGACCATAGGTATCATTGCACTTCTTGAAATGATCAATATCCAGCATTATCAGGGAAAGATCTCTTACTCCGATAAGGGCATTTTTTTGGCATTCTGCCAGAACGCTCATGAAAAAATGCCTCATCTTCAATTTTGTCATCATATCTGTTGTCGCAACTTCATAAATTATGGAATTATGAATGGCAATAGCAGCAAGCAGGGCAATATTTAACACATACCCCTTCTCTGTATCGGAAAAAGTTTCTCCGCTTATTCTCTCTCCAAGTATCAAAATTCCACAAATATCGCTTTTCGCTTTCAAGGGAATAATCAATGACGGATTGAGGGCTTTTATAGCTTTTAAATATTTGTCCATTTTGACCTTAGATAGAATATCCTCTACTGTGAAGCAGGTAGCATCTGCCGAAAAAAGTTTTATAAGATCATGATCATAGGGAACAATGTAGTCAACAGAATGATCAATATCAAATCCCATATAATTTCGGTGGAGTTTGAAATTATTTAACCCCAATTCATTTTGAATGTATATTCCAACCTTCAAAATCTTCAATTGTCCCATACATGTATACATTATTGAGTTGATCAATATATGAATATCAAGGGTGGAATTCAGACTTTTGCTGATCTCCAGCAACTGCTTGAGATCGAATATCTTTTTCTCATAATTCTGGAGTATTTCCGCTGTATGACTGTCATTCAATGTCGCATCAGGCACCTACTAAATCTACCATATTTTAAGAGAAAAAACAATAGATTACAGTAAAGAGGCTTTCGTTGTACAAATATTTTGGATTATTTAGATAAAGGGAAACCGAATAAAAAGTTTCTTCGGGTAATGATGCGTGTTACTTTTCTTCATCTGGCAAAATCATAAAAACAGGTGCTTTTCCCCTGTTTTAGACAGATTTTCCTGATTTATCCATATTTACCACAGATAGCCCTGAAGATATCCATAAATCATCAACTTCAGAAAGAATCCCGTTAAATAGTAAGAATAAGTTAGAAACAAAAAGGTTTACTCATTCAGGAATACTGAATTACATAGTTGGCAGAATTGACAAAACTGTTCTATTTTCTTACGATCCCTATTATAAATGTTTGATAGAATAGTGGAAAAAAAATATGTTGTATTCTTCATACTGGCAGCTATTACTCTCCTCGCCAGATGGCTATCGTTCAATTTCAGCGTGATTGATCATGATGAGAGCACTTACATAGTAATTGCCAGGGATATTCTGAACGGGAAACTCCTGTACACTGATATGATCGATATTAAGCCCCCCGGAATCTTCTATCTATTTGCCGGTTTTCTTTTGATCATTAAAGATGGGATTCTCTCTGTAAGAATTTTTGCTTCATTATTTATCGCCTGCAGTTCTTTTCTAATTTTTTTAATTGTCAACAGATACTCAAAAAGTCGTTTTTTCTCGTTTTTCTCTGCATTTACTTTTATTCTCTTAACATCAGCTTATAGAATTGGCTTGCCTGCAAATACCGAAATTTTTTTTACGTTTTTTACTATTCTGTTTATATATCTGCTAATCAGAAAAAATAGTTCTTCACTAATATTGTTGTTAGCCGGAATGAGCATTGGAACAGGATTTATAATAAAATATGTAGTTCTCTTTGATTTCTGTGCCATTATGCTTATTTACCTCCTGTACTTAATTAAAAACAGAACCGGGATTGGGAAAATAATCTCTAATATTTTACTAATAACAACCGGTTTTCTCATGCCCTTTGTTTTTGCGCATCTTTTCTTTTTTATTTCTGGTAATTATAATGATTTTTTTTATGCAACGTTTGAAGTTACAAGAAATTATCCCACAGTATTGAAGGCTTCGGAAATTTGTAAATATATTATCCACATTCACAAAATATTTATGCCGTTTTTATTGTCTTTTTACGTACTGGTTGGTTTTAAGATATTCAGAGAAAAAAGAATATCCTTTACTGTCCTGTCATTTTTAATATGGTATTTTATGCTGTGGGTATCTGTTATTATTCCCGGTAAATATTTTGCCCATTATTTTATACAGTTTTTCCCCTTACTGTCTTTAGCCTGCCCTTTCATTTTCGATCATACTAAAATAAAAGAACTAAAATATAAATCAGGGTTATTCGCCCTTATTTTGTTCTTTTCTGTATTGATTCTAAATTATCGTAACTATAAACGCTATATCGCCGCACATGATTACCCCAGAGAGATTGCTGAATATATTCAAAGAAGAATTGACAAAGAGGATCAGATATTTATTGGAAACAATTATCACATAATATATTATTTTTTGAATAAAGAAGTTCCGCTCAAATACGTACATCCATCAGTCTTAATCAAAAAAGATCATATAAAGACACTCAAATTAAACCCGAAAGACGAGATAAAAAAAATTATTAATACCAAACCAAAATACATTTTAATAGAAGGAAAGTTCCCTGTTGATATTTTAAACGAATTTATCACAAGAGAATACGTTCACATAAAAACCTTTAATACAAATATACATTTATATCATCGTACTTAATCTACTTATTTTTGCCCCCCCCCGAAACATCGTGCGTTTTACTTTTCCGGCAAGCAGGTCTGATATCGAAAAAACGCCGTTTCCTACTATAACATCGGCACCGGTATCATTTATTATTGATGCGGCAACAATCTTTGACTTCATGCCTCCAATTCCAAGGCTGCTCTTACTTTTTGATGCCATTTCCATAATACGATTGTCAATGTGCTCGATCTCTTCAACCAGAGGAAGAGTCCTGTTTAGCTTCGGATCTCCTGAATACAGCCCGTCAACATCGGTTAATATTAGAGCCATATCAATATTTAGATTAACCGCGACAAGAGCCGCAAGCACATCATTATCTGTAAAACTTCTTTTATATTCAAGTTCCTCCTTGTTGATAAGATCATTTTCATTAACTATCGGAATATTCCCATCTTTTAGATACGCATTCATAATATTCGTTATTGTTTCCTTCTCTTTCTTTGTTGAAAAATTATGATGCGTAAGTAAAACCTGAGCTATATGAATCCCGCGCTTTTCAAAGGATTTCTTATAATGGGTTATCAGCTTTATCTGCCCCATGCCGGATAATAGCTGGAGTTTTAAAATCTCCGAGGGCCTTTCTTTTATATTCGCAATTTCCCCAAAGTAATAAAACTCCAAAATAATTGCTACC
>CAZEKV010000108.1:0-7940 GCA_964512945.1 uncultured Spirochaetales bacterium
ACGAGAGCCTGCTCTTTTCGAACAGTATAAAACATGTTTCCAGAAACGATCCCTTTCGGATAATAATTATTTTCCATAAGATATGTTATGAAATGATTTCGGTAATAAATGGTTCGGCCCTTGAGAGTGTTCTTTCCCGAAACGATCTCAGGAGTAGGCTTTTCACAATGAAAAAAGACTGGATAAACTGCGACACCGAGCTGCTTCAGAACTACCTTAACAAGCTTGATTTTGTAAGCAAAAGAACCGCTACTTCTGTTGATGAAAAAACATTTCGGGAACGCCACGAAAAATCAATTGAAAATACTATCAACAATCTTCGTAAAAAGATGATAAAGAATTTCCATTCTTATTCGGGGAAATTAGCGGGGAAATTATTAAATAATTCTAAAGGTAATTTAAGGGATATTAAGCTTTACAAGATTGTGGATTCTGCCAGGGTCTTAATTGAAGAAATATCTCTGGAAATCAATTCGAGTGTAGTGCAGGCGGAGAAGGGGTTTCAAAAGAAAATTTCCGATGATCTTAAATCAATACGTATCATAGATTTTGAACTGTTTGTGACCCCCGGGGATCCCGAATATAAACCCTTTATCAGGCAAATTATGCGATATTCCGAGGCTAAATTTGCCAATTCCCTATCCATGATCCGAAGGGAGACGCAGATATGTTTTTTTGAAATCATGAGAGATATTTTTAACCTGTATTCGTATTTATTGAGCGATCAGAATAGTTTTTTTACAAAATGTGAAGATAGGATTTTAATAGCAGATAAGGAAGAAAAAGAAGAATGGCAGAACGAGTACAATGTCCAGCATTCTTTCAAGATTCATATGCCCCAGGATCCTGAAAAACATATTGATATGCTTACTCAAATTTATAATAGAGCGAGAATAGAATCGATGGCGAGGGTGGAATTTTCAAGAAAGAAAAACAGCACCCGCAAACTTTGTTTTGGATTTATTGATATAGATCATTTTAAAAACTTTAATGATACCTACGGCCATCAAACGGGAGATCTCGTATTAAAAGAAGTCGCCATGGAAATAAAAAAGGGTCTGGAAAAAAATGATGATGCAGGACGTTATGGGGGAGAGGAGTTTTTTGTAATCTTCCGTAAAAGTTTGATTGAATCTCTTATGATTCTTGAAAGGATCAGGGCGGCTCTGGAGAACAGGAAGATTAAAATTGAACATAATGGGGAAGAAAAAGAGATTGGAATAACAATTTCCGCCGGTCTGGCCGATTGCGGCAACTTTATGAAATATGAAACCGCAGCAAATTATTCCGATAAGGCCCTGTATTCTGCAAAAAAGAATGGAAGAAACAGTGTAATGTATTTTGATAACGATAAATCATCAAATAATGAGCCTGTATTTGTTTCCTACGATGATTACGCTGACGGGGTGAGAAACATGGAATGAAGAGTATCCAGACGTTGAGTAAATGAGCCCCGTAAAACCGAAATAAAAAAGACAGAAGATGGTATAAATATTGACATTCTCCTAAACATATGTTTAGTATAAATGTATGGATGTTCTTGAGAAAGTAAAGATACTGGCCGATGCCGCAAAATATGATGTCTCCTGCAGTTCGAGCGGAAGCAGCAGGCACAGTGTTAACGGCGGGATCGGGAATACCCTGTCCGGCGGTGTCTGCCATAGCTGGTCTGACGATGGAAGGTGTATTTCTCTTTTGAAGATCCTTTTCTCGAATAAATGTGTTTACGACTGCCGCTACTGCAGAAACAGGAGAAGCAATGATATCCCCAGGGCTTCTTTTCTGGTAAACGAAATTGTAGATCTGACCCTGAAAATGTACAGGCGCAATTATATTGAGGGTCTGTTTTTGAGTTCCGGTATTTTTGGCAATCCTGAAAAAACAATGACACACTTAATGCTGGTTGCCAGAAAATTAAGAGAAGAGCATGGCTTTGGAGGATACATACATATAAAGGGAATCCCCGGAGCCATGGAAAAGACAATATACACAACAGGTTTGTATGCAGACAGAATGAGTGTTAATATCGAGCTTCCGGGCTCAAAATCCTTGAGGCTGCTGGCTCCACAAAAAAGGCGTAAAGACATTATTGATCCTATGTCAATGATAGGAAATGAGTATAAGACCATTAAAAGGGACAGAAACAGATACCGCAAGGTTCCCAATTTCCTTCCCGCCGGGCATACCACGCAAATGATAGTTGGTGCAAGTTCTGAGAGTGACTATCAAATAATAAATTTAATGGAAAATTTATACACTCGTTTTTCTTTAACGCGGGTGTATTACTCAGCATATATCCCCGTTAATAAGGACAAACAACTTCCTGATATATCAGGCCCGCCCATGAAAAGGGAGCATCGTCTATACCAGGCCGACTGGCTTTTAAGATTCTATAAATACAAAGCCTCCGAGATCCTTGATGAGGGGAATCCCTTCCTTGACGAGGATCTTGATCCCAAGGCCTCATGGGCGTTGAGGCATCCCGAGTTTTTCCCTGTTGAAATTAATAGAGACGATTATGAAAAGATCCTGCGAATTCCCGGTGTTGGAGTAAAATCTGCTTTGAGGATTATCAGGGCGAGGCGTCATACATCTCTGGATTTTTTTCATCTAAAAAAAATGGGGATTGTTCTAAAAAGGGCGAAATATTTTATAACATGTAAGGGGAAAAGCTTTGAGAGAGGAATGCCTGAAGGTAAAACTTTGCGGTCATATCTTGTTTCCGGGAAAATAATGAGATCTCTTCAGCTTCCGTTGTTTTAATGAAATACCTCCTTTATGATTCCAGTATGGAAGGACTTTTTTCAAGTATCTTCTTTGTATGTAAAAACAGGCTGGAAGATATTTCTATTAGAAAGCAGGCGGAATATACCCCAGGGCTTTTCGATGTTAATATAAATCCCGATCTGGATCCTCATAATGCTGCACGGTTTGTATCTTCTGTGAAAAATGGAATTTCAAAAGAGGCTCTCAGGAAAATCGTAATGGCTTTTCTTTCAGAGGAAGAAAATGTCGAAAACGTTATTCTTGATTTTGTCAAAAAGGGTTTAAAGCGGGGAAAAGATATTCTGGAGGATTTGGCGGATCCTGCCGTTTTAAGAATGGATCAATTATCCTGCAGAACGGAAAGAGAGCTCCATAGATTCGAGGGGCTTGTAAGATTTCGGGAACTGAAAGATGGTAGTTATTACGCTGCAATTAATCCTGATACATATATATTGGTGCTTCTGCGTAGGCATTTTGTTGCCCGCCTCAGAGATCAGGACTGGATTATTCATGATATTAAACGTAATAAAGCCCTGGTATATAAGAATAGATGTGTCGAGCTGGCAAGGATAATAGAGATAGCTGCCAGCATGGGAGAGGGGGCCTGCTATACTGAAGACGAGATTCTATATTCAACCATATGGAAGGAGTATTGTAAAAAGATATCAATTCCCGAAAGAAAAAATATAAAATTAAAAATGCAGTTTATGCCGAAAAAATACTGGAAACAACTCATTGAGATAGATGGCACTATTTGAATATCCTGTAAGTTCTGCCCTGTTGCTTTCTATTCCGGCGGAAGGGGAGGCGGAGTTGCCCCAAACAGGGACTTTAACTCTTCTATTCTATTTATCTCTGTCCATTCGGCCATTCCCTCTTTCCATGCCTTTGTTTTCAAAGAGATCTTGCCGCCCGAGATTTTTTGTTTAATTGCCGAAATTGTCAGAGGTCCCGTCTGCTGTCCGTCGATAGCAAGAAAATAGGCCGATTCTGCGGGAAGGGGCGGCGGTGTACTTCCCTTCGGTTTTTCCGGGGGATTCATGGCCTTTCCCATCTGATTAGCCATGGCGAATCCCATTCCCATACCCATGCCCCCTGCAGCCGTTCCTCCCGGATTTTTGGCAGCAGCTTCCATTGAATTGGCGGCTTGAAACTGAGAGTACTTGTTCATGTCCCCGAGGACCCCCATACTTGTTCTCTTATCCAGCATTTTTTCTACTTCCGGTGGAAGTGATATATTTCCAATAAGGAGCTTATCCAGCTCAAGGCCGTAGCCCGTAAAATCCTTACCGATGTGCTCAGACATAAGCTCTGCCAGTTCGTCGTAGTTCGCAGCCAGATCCAGAGCGGGGATTTTTGATTCTCCAATTGCATCGGAGAATTTTGCTACAATTATATTTCGCAATTGATCCGTAATCTCATCCTTTGTAAAGGAGCCATCTGTTCCAACAATCTCCTTTATAAATTTTACAGAATCGGTAATCCTCATTGTGTAGGTTCCAAAAGCTCTCAATCTGACAGGACCGAATTCCGCATCCCTCAGCATAATGGGGTTTTTCGTTCCCCACTTTAGATCGGTAAACCTTCTGGTATTTACAAAATAAACCTCGGCCTTAAATGGACTCTGGAAACCATGTTTCCAGCCTTTAAGACTTGACAATATCGGAAGATTGTTGGTTTCCAGTTCGTATGTCCCCGGCTGAAAGACATCGGCTAACTTACCCATATTGATAAATACTGCATTCTGAGATTCTCTAACTACAAGCTTGGCTCCATATTTTATTTCGTTATTGTACCTTTCAAACCTGTAAACCATTGTGTCCGGCGTATCATCAAGCCATTCAATTATGTCTACTAATTCACCCTTAAGTTTTTTAAGCAATCCCATCTGTTCAGTACCTCCAGATTTTTTATACCGTTGTGATAATTTTCATCAATTCCCGGCTGAATCCAATTTAACAGTAAGGAAATGGGTAATCATCACCATTTCCTCTAAACTAAATAAAAACACCATTATTGTCAAACAGAATGCAGTATCTATTAGATACCGCAGCATCCCCCATTGTATCGTATGTATTATAAAAAGGTAACTTGAATACGGGGTGTCCGGTTTCAGCTTGTGGGGGGTCTGTTAATGATGGGTTTCAAAACTCTTTTTGTAAATCTCCCAGGAACTTTCTATCAGGGTTGCAGGATCGCTCTGCCCGGTTTCCCAGTTTAGAATATCCTTTGCATTTTTAGCCGATGCTATAAGTTTTGCGGGATCACCGTCTCTTCTTGTCGTAATTTCCGATGGAATTGATTTTCCGGTTACTCTACGTGCGGTATCGAGGATTTCAAGAACGCTTATTCCCCTTTCGCTTCCCAGATTAAGAGTGAGACTTCTGTTTTTTTTATCGATGTACTCAAGAGCCATTTGATGTGCTGCGGCAAGATCGCTTACATGGATATAATCCCTTATGCAGGTGCCGTCTTTTGTAGGATAATCGTCTCCAAAGATCTGTAGTTTGGCTCTTATGCCTGCAGCAACTTCCATTATTACGGGAATTAAGTTTGCGGGATTTTTTTCAAGGCCTTTTATTCGTCCATCGACATCATAGCCGGCAGCGTTGAAATACCTTAGAGAAGCGAATTTTAAGCCCTTCAGCCTTTCGTACCATGACAGGAATTCCTCAATTTTCAGCTTTGTAAACCCATAATAATTTTCAGGATTTTTTGGATGTTTTTCATCAATGGGAATATATTCAGGTTCTCCATACACTGCCGCCGAGGAGGAAAAAACAATTCTGCGGATACCGCCCTCTACCGAAGCGTTTAGAATATTAATTGTACCTGTTATATTGTTTATTGAGTACTTTTCAGGTTTTAGCATTGATTCTCCCGCCGCTTTGAAGGCGGCGAGATGGATTATTCCGTCAAAGCCCTCTTTTACGGCAGAGAGTAAAGCAGGATAGTCGAGGATATCACCCCGAATAAAATTTGTTTCAGGAAAAATATTTTCCCTGCAGCCTGAGGACAGGTTGTCGAATATTGTTACGGAATGATTTTTCTCGAGCAAGGCAAGGGAGACATGGCTTCCGATGTATCCCGCCCCTCCAATTACCAGTACCTTCATTCCCCCTCCCCCTGTTTGTCTGGTTTTCGTACAATATGCTATTATTTTCCTCAGGTCAACTACGGTTGCCGTTTTTTCTATTATTTTAACTTGTACTCTCCTGACAAAAATATTAATATACTACTTATGAGCTACTGTGGAGAAAACAATGTCTGAAAAATACGATTTTACCGTTCCCTTTGTCGGCTTCCCAAAAATACAGTCGCCGATAAAGATGTCCAATACTTTTGGGGATTCGATTGCCAATTATGTCAAAGATGATGAATTGATAATGTACGATATTGATGTTGATAAAGACAATCTGAGGCGAGAGTTGAATATCGAAGAACTTATGCAGAGGGCGGGACCCAGGGAGAAGATATATTTTCATCCCGGACATGTTCATGCGGGTATTGTTACCTGCGGGGGACTATGCCCCGGTCTCAACGATGTTATCCGCTCAATTGTGCGGACATTGTGGTACAGATATGGAGTTAGAAGGATTACGGGAATCAGGAATGGATACAAGGGCCTTCTTGCGGAATACAATATTCCGATAATGGAATTAAATCCCGATGTTGTTGAGGATATTCATCATACGGGGGGGACGATTCTCGGATCTTCCAGGGGGGGGAGCAATACAGAAGATATTGCTGATTCTATTGAGCGCCTTAATCTTAACATGCTTTTCACAATCGGCGGGGATGGAACCCAGAGGGGGGCTCTAAGGCTTGCTGAAGAGCTTGAGTCAAGAAAGCTGAAAATAGCTATTGTCGGCGTTCCAAAAACGATTGATAATGATCTTAGTTTCATCCAGAAATCATTCGGCTTTGAAACTGCCGTATCCAAAGCCGTTGAGGCTGTGGATAGCGCTCATATCGAAGCAGGTAGTGCAATAAATGGGATTGGCCTCGTAAAGGTTATGGGAAGAGAATCCGGATTTATAGCGGCACATACTGCCCTGGCTCTAAATGTTGTAAATTTTGTGTTAATACCGGAGATTCTCTTTGAATTGAATGGAGCTAACGGTCTTTTGAAGCATCTAAAAAAAAGGATACTTGCCCGGGGGCATGCTGTAATTCTTGTTGCGGAGGGAGCCGGACAAAACCTTTTTAAGGATGATGGGAAAAAAGATGAATCCGGCAACAAAAAACTCCAGAATATAGGAATTTTTCTCAAAGAAAGGATCGTAAAATATTTTAGGGGAGAAAAAATCGAAATAAACCTTAAATACATAGATCCGAGTTACATTATAAGAAGTTCGCCTCCCCATGCGAATGACTCAATATATTGTGCAAGGCTTGGCGATCATGCAGTCCATGCCGCCATGGCCGGAAAAACAAAGGTTCTAATAAGCCTCGTCCATGATACCTTTGTTCATCTGCCGATGAATATGGCTGTGTCAAAACGTAATTCCGTAAACCCTGAGAGCAGTTTATGGCGTGATGTGTTAAGTATAACCCGCCAACCCATTGTAATGGGTGGTAAAAAATAATACACTCCCGTTTTTTAGCAATAAAATAGTATTTCCTCCTCTGAAAGTTCTGAATTTTAAATGTATCAGAATATTTTTTGTTACTTTTTAGGGTTTTAATCGCTTATTAGGTGTTGGCTTTTGAAAAAGATTTTTATTGAATGATCCCCGGAGTTTACCTCCTTTCTCCGGGGGCATTTTTTTTTATGTTTTTTTGTTACTTTTTGTTTTTTGGTTGGTTTATATATTGAAGGGCGTACTTAAAGTGCCTTTTTTTGACTAATTAATCATGCTCCTGGAGTTTACCTCCTTTTTCTCCAGGGGCAGTTTTTTACCGTTGCGGCGGGGATCCAGGGTTCCCCGCTGGTTTAGATGGATGCTGTCGTCGGTTTTTTCTATTTCCTTCGGGGGAAGGGGTTCCTTTTCCCCGAAGGTTTTTTTATCCCTTCGGTGTGAATTTTTCTGTTCACAGTCCCTGTCAATTCCAGCTATTTTTTATGCTGGTTCCCCGACATTCCCGGCTTTTTAAAAAGAGAAATTGCCCCGCAGCCGGTAATATGTTATACTCAATGCGTGGCATCCGAACACGACATAAGGTATAAGAAT
>CAZEKV010000109.1:0-7939 GCA_964512945.1 uncultured Spirochaetales bacterium
TGCTAAATATGCTGAAAACTAATCCTACGGGTGGTCGAAAGGTGGGGTAGGGTCAATCGGAAAACGACAACTATCAGCCCTCCCAGGCCTTGCCCATAGACTGTTTTTCCCGGATTAAGAAGATTTTTTATGACGGTGGATCGAGAAGCGGCATTTACCCCCAAAATAATCAAAAAAAATCTTGAAAGAAAGGTAATTAGCACTATAATATACTTATAAACGAGAGAGGGGAGAAAGCTTATTAACAAGAAAATATTACAGCAAAAAATAAGGGATATAGTTCAAGATCCTGAATCCTATTTATCGGTTTCCAGACTTGATGATGTTATAGGCTTGAAACCCGGTCAGCTTAATGCCTGGTTAAATGACAAACCCACGGCAGAAGATATTACGGATAAAGTGGAAAAATACCTCACAGATATCGGCCGGATGGAAGATGTGGCTGAGCCGGAGGAAAAGACAGGAAACAAAAGGATGTATTTCCTGGTTATTCCTGTATGTTTGTTGTTATTGCTGGCTGTTATTTTTATTTTGGCTTCAGGAATAAAGGGAAGGACTAAGGAAGGGAGGGCTTCTCTCGAGAGTTCAGATAGTTCGGTTGAAGGGAAGTTTCCGAATGATTCTGCAGATGGGGTTACAGAATCGGAAAAGGAATCAACAGCATCGGAAGCTGGGGGAACTGAGGAAACTAAAAAAGGATATGTAACCCTTGAGCGGCTTATACTTGAGGGTGTAGATTTAAAAGAGTACAAAGGTAAAAAGTTAACAGCGGGATACAAAAAATGGCATAATGCAGTAAATGTCATAATGAGAATTATGGAGATTGATACGGCATCCATTTCCGATTGCAGCTGGTTTTCAGGAGACGCCTCTGAGGAGGGCGCTTTAGCGAACGATGAAGCTGTTTACGGGCTGGTTGACAGGGGGTTAGAGATAATCTATCAGGTAAAAAAAACGTTTGACAGCTGATTTATATTCCTTTTTGAGTTGAATTATCTGTAGTATATAATGCTGAAATCGTCTTTTACGACAAAGCCGGATTTTTTGTATAACCGAAGAGCCGGGGGGTTGTTTTTCTTTACAAAAAGGCAGACTTTTTTCTTTTTTCCCGATATATCGTCTATGAGTGTTTTAAGTAGATGTCCTGCTATTCCCATTCCCCTGTATTTTTTATGTGTGTAGACGCTCCCGATTTGAAAATAATCAAAACCGGAGGCGTTGGTTCCTGCCCTGGCGACTGCTTTTCCATTTAGTTCGGCATAGTAGTTTATCCGGGTTTTTAGACTCTTTTTTAGAGAGGCATATGAAATAAAGGAATTGAATTTTGCAGGATCAAAAAGGACTTCTTCTTTTTCGTATTCCGCCTGGAGCGGGAAAAGGGTCTTTGCATCGCTTATACCAGCTTTTTTGATAATAAGATTTACATTTTTTTTTGAATTATTTGTTGTGTTCTTTTTATATTCCATTATGTAGTAATTTACCCCGCGATTTTTCTGGTTAAGAATTTTTTTTACCGGAGAGATATTCCTGTTTGTGCCGATGAGAGAATAATAGTCTTTTGAGTTTTCAATTATTATTCTGCTGAATAAATCAAGATCTTCATTTTCAGGATTGGGAGAATCGAAAACAGGGATGATTGATCCATTTCTTTGTATGAGGACAGCGCCTGTTATACTGGAAAAAGAATCTTTTTTTATAAAGATATTATGATTTTTTTTTCCAAATATGTTGTTAAAATTCTCCGAAATAAAGGACGTAAAAAAAACGCATTCCCATTCCCGTTTCATCAAGAATGATATTAAACTATTTAATTCCGTATTGGTTTTTAACTTCGACCATCCCATCAGTTATTATTGACAAGAATTGATATAGGCAGCTCACCCTCAGGTAAATAATCCCCCGCGAGAACCCCAAAACCCGCTTTGAAGGACTCAAGACTGGAGCTGTATACCCCCAATGCAGACTTAACCCACGGGGTTTCCCGCAGATAGACGGGAGTAAGGGTTGAGAAGACTATCAATTCTTTACCGCTATTTTCCAGGTTTTTCAAAACCTCCAGACTGTTTGGATTTGCAAGACAGAAGATGATTATATCATAATTGGATGCCCTGGTCGAAATATTTTTTTTTGTTGCTCTATCCGAAGAAAAAAAAGGGAAAAAAGAAAAAAAGAATGTATCTGCATGAGGGAATCTCTTCTGTCCCTCCTCCAGAAAATATTTGTACTGTCCTGCAAGAAGAATTTTTTTTCCCGAAATATTTGTCAAAGGAATATTTTCTCCCCTTATCTTTGTTACACTTCTACACGCTTGTTCAAGAAAAAATGATGAGCTTTCATTTCTTAGTTTTAATTTGTAGAAATTATCAATATCGGGATACAAGGGGGGGGCACTGGAAGATTTCAAGTAGTTTATTTTTGTGAGAAGAACCTTTAAGGCGGCATCCTTTACACGTAATCTAAATTCCTTATTTTCCTTCATCCTTTTTGACAGGATTTCCCAGACTTTTTCCTCTTCCGAAGGAGGATGGGAGAGTAGAATGAAATCGTTTCCTGCTTCAATGGATTGTATACAGATATCTGCTGTACTCATCCCGCCGCTTCTTACTCCCCCCATGTAAAGGTCGTCTGTTACTATCATTCCTTTAAAACCCATCTTTTTTTTAAGAATTTCCGTTAAAAAAAAATAAGACAGGGATGCCGGGTTTTTGTTGTTGAGTATGGCCGGAAAACTGAGATGTCCGCTCATAATAGCGGGGATATCCTCTTTTATAAGAAATCTGTAAGGCAAAAGATCCCTGTCCCATAGCTTCTTCAGGGAATCATTTATAACCGGGAGTGATCCATGAGAATCCTTATCAGTATTTCCGTGACCCGGGAAATGTTTTGCAGTACAAATAATACCCGCCTTTTTCATACCGTAGTAGTATGCAACAGACAGCCTCGCTGTTTTTAGTGCATTCTCGGAAAACGAGCGGGGGCCGATAACATGTACATTCGGGTTTGAATATACATCCACCGTCGGGGCAAAATTCATATTTATCCCCAAAAATTTTAATTCTTCTCCAATATAATACCCGCTGTAAAAGGCATCATAGGGTATATTGGAAGCTCCGATTGAAAGATTCCCCGGAGTAATTGAGGTATTTCCGCGAATATGCCTGACCCATCCCCCTTCCTGGTCTGTAGCCACTATAAGCGGGATTTTAAATCTATTTGAGGACGTTTTCTGCATCAGCGAAATGCTTTCAGTTAGTTTTATCAGATCCCCGCTGTTTCTACCGAAGATTTTAACCCCTCCAATATGTTTTTCCCCTATCCATGAGAGTATTTTCTTTGAGGGGGTTGAACCGAAGTATCCAACCAGAAAAACCTGTCCCAGCAATTCCTGATCCGACATGCTGTCGGTTATATCCATGGATAGTTGCTTCGCCGATTCTTTATCCACTGTTTGATCAAGGAAAGAGGGGAGAGGGAAGATGGAGACATTGTTAATGCAGAAAATCAAGATACATAGAAAAACAGATTGGATTTTCATTATCAAGTATAAACCTGCCCCTTTAGTTTATCGATATATTTTGAAACCGAATTTGCGGCGATGGCGCCCTCTCCGGCTGCGACGACAATCTGTCTGAAGGGTGTGGCTCTGACATCCCCGGCAACAAACAATCCCGGTACTTCAGTTGCCATATTCTGATCTGTAATCAGATATCCACCCTCATCTTTTTTAAGATCCGGAAAAAGAGCGGTCTGAGGAATTGATCCGATAAAAATAAAAACAGCATCGAAATTTTCATTGTAATTTTCTTTTGAATCAGTTTTTTCCAGGACAGCAGTTTCAACTTTGTCATTTCCCTTTATCTCTTTTAAGATAGTGTTAAAGCGGACTGTGATGTTCTTATTCTTTATAATGCGCTCTGCTATGGCTTTTTGTGCCCTGAAACGCTCTTTTCTGTGGATCATAATGATTTTGTCACTTAAATTCGACAGATACATGGCCTCATCACAGGCAGCATCTCCCCCGCCGACTACAAGGATTTTTTTGTCCCTGAAAAAGGGTCCGTCGCATGTTGCACAATAGGAAACCCCTTTTCCCGAGAATTCCTTTTCGCCCGGGATGTTAAGATGACGGTGCTTTGCACCTGTTGAAAGAATTATTGCCCTGGACTTAAATTCCCCGCTTGTTGTTTCCACTAAAAATCCTTCTTCCTCTGATATTCTGGAAACACCGGAGACACCGGTATTTAGAATCTCGCATCCGAATTTTCTTGCCTGTTTTTCCATTTTTTGAGAGAAATCGAAGCCCGAAACGGCTTCGGGAAAACCCGGATAGTTTTCAAGTCCGTCAATAATAATTGCCTGTCCCCCAGGAGATAGTTCTTCGAACAATAGAACTTTTAGATTCGATCTTCCTGCATATTGTGCGGCTGTCAATCCTGCCGGTCCCCCTCCGATAATTATCAAATCATTAATCTCAGCCATTATGTATCTCCATATGATTAAGTGTTATTAAGAAAGGTAGCTATTCCAGAGGGTTTCTTCAAGACGTATACCTGGATATTATAAAATATTTATAGCAATATCAATAATTGTACGGAGGAAGTAAATAGCTGAGAGGATATTCCTCTCTGTAGTCTCTGTGAGTTATTTATTTATTCAAAAAGATAGGCTTTTTTACCGAATATATGATAGATTAATGGCAGGAGAGATATTTGCTCAGGCTTTTTTTGCACGTAGTATACATAGTTATTTTTTTCTTGTTCTGTGGCTTTTCCGTTACTGCGAAGGGTCAGAAGAAGCTTGATGAGGAATGGGTTAGGGCGGAGAAGCTTGTAGAAGAGAAGAGATATAACGAGGCAATTCCTATTTTAACGGACATTATTCGAAAATATCCGGATGCTTTTGACAGGGTAGAAGGACTTTTGAAAAAAATCCGCCAGGCAAAGGAAGAATATAATGAAAAATACGAGGATCTGATAGAATTATTCAATAGTGATGATTTTAACCTGGACGCTGCCTATGCTTTAATTAAAGAACTTGACGAGCTGGATAAAACCCCGAACAAGGCCACCGTAGATGCTTTCGCAGAGGCAAAGGTGACAATAGTATTTGTTTACAATAACAAATTCTATAAGAAAATAATGGACGAAGCCCGGGCTTTAATTGTGGCAAAGAAGTACTGGGAAGCAGCGGAGCTTTACCTCACGGGGTTTGACATTCATAGAGATAGTTTTAATGAAGCAAAATATGGCAATCTTGTTGAAAATATGGCCGATACCACCCTTGCCTCCGTAAGAAACACTGCGAACCGGTTTATTGCTGCGAAACCTGTGGCCAGGAAAACTATCGGTCGTATCGAAAATATTTTTCTCCAGAAAAAATATACACAAATAAGAGCCGAAACCCTCAAACTTATTACCGTACTTGACAGTATAAAAGCAATGCGGGATACGGTTTTCAGGCTTGCTGTAAAACTGGAACTTCAAAATCTCCAGCTCAGAAGGGCACGAAACAATGATATCCCCTTTCTGAGTACAATGAACCGTCTTTTTATTGGAAGGCAAAAGGGTTTTTTTGAAGGAATTACCGGAGCAATGGATGCCTTAAGGCAGGATTCATTTAATGTTATTGAAGATAATTGTTTGAGAGAATATCAGGCGAATTACCGGTCTGCCATTAATTTTATTAATAAAAAAGAATGGGCTCCCGCCCTTTCTTCAATAAATAATGCCTCAATTTTTCTCGGGCATGTTGTATACCTGTCCCGCTTCTGGGATAAAAAAGCAAAAGTCGGGAATAAAAACTATCTAAAGGTTACCAGCCCCAGATTGCCGAAAATTGCCTCCCTTGATATCCTTGGTGAGGCTTTAAATAGCTGCAAGCGTCTAATTACTGCTGCCAGAATTGTGGCAGGGGTAGAAAATTCAATGGAAGATAAAAATCTTTCCAGGATTTCTGCTTTGAGAACCAATCTCTCAAAACAATATCAGGAGTATAAAATTCTAGAAAATAAATGGCAGGTATACAAGAAAAAATTTACAACTGCATCCTCGCTAAATTTTAGTGTTCCTGAAACCAGGATTGAAGTAGATAAATTCCTTTCTCTTTTGAGATTATCCATTTTGAATATCAGAAAAATTGAAATAAATCTTGTTCTGAGAGAAGCTGAGATGATTTTTGCTCTTTTGAATTCAGAATATCTTATAGAGGAGAAAAACAGTGTTGAAGCAAAGAACGTCCTTAAAGGAATCAAGTCTATGGATGGAGAGGAAGAGGTTATTCATAGATATCCGCAGAAGGGTCTTGATAAACTGCTTGCTGTTAAAAATAATCTTGTAAAGATTTCTGAAAAAGCAAAACAGAATCTAAACAGCCTGACAGGGGAGCCTCCCCATATTACAGGAGAGAAGTCTGTTAAAACAATAATTTCAAAAGAGAAAAATCTCCTGGCCAAAATAACAAATCTCCTTAACTCACTTGAAAATCCGCTAAAAAAGGCCAGAGCCGAATTATTTCAGGCAAAGAAATTCAAACAGGAGGGCTTTACAAGGATTAATGAGGTTGAGCAAGCCATTAAAAAGTCTGAATTCAGCAGAGCAAAAAGCAGCCTTAAAAATGCCGAAGCAAGTTTTTATAAATCTTTTTCCTATCAGTACGATCCTGATCTGGAAAAAACAATTGAGGATAAGCTTGAAAAATTAAATAATATAATTGTTGATCGGGAACACAGGCTTGTAATCGCCGAGATTAGAAAATATATTGATGACGGCAAGGACTTATACCAGCAGGCATTTTACAGCAAGGCAAACGATTTTTTTCAAAAAGCTGATTCAAGATGGAGGGTCACAAAGGGTGACGAGGAAAATCCTGAAATAAAATACTGGCTTAACCTTGTAAGAAATGCCCTTTCCATTACATCAGGACGCGAGATAGCAGAGACAGATCCCCTTTATCAGGATATGAGGCAGCTTTTGAATCTGTCATGGGAGGATTATCTGAAGGGGAAGAAGCTCGCAGAGGCCGGTTCTTCTGGAAATGAGTTCTTCGAGGAAGCAAAGAAAAAAATTGCCAGGGTAAAAATCCCATTTCCACATAATCAGGAGGCAAGTGTTTTACTTCTGAGGATTACAAAGTACATTGATCCCGATAAATTCCCGGAATTTTTCAGGCAAAAGTACAATAGTGCTGTTAAAAAGCTTGGAAATAATTCAGGAGAAGGCTACCTGGAACTCCTCGATCTGTATAAAATAGATCCCGGATATCCGGGGTTGAAAAATTCAATTAAAAAGGCAAAGTATCGGCTTAAGATTATACCGAAGCCGGTTTCCAGGGAAAAGAAGCGTGAATCAATGGGATTATACACCAAAGCCCTGGCCATTTTTAATTCTATGAAAAGGAATCAATTTCCCCAGGCACAGAAAATGCTTAACAGGGCGATTGAAATTTATCCTGAAAATAGTGCTGCAATAAGGCTGAAGGATAAAATAGGGGGTTTTATAGGCGGAAGTACCACTACTGTTCTTACGGGAGCAGCAAGGCGTATGTATCTGACGGCCCAGAAACTTTTTAAAGAAAAAAACTATTTTGAATGCATTAGAGTGGCAAAAGAATGTATTCTTAAATATCCGAAAAGCAAGGGGTATGCTCCACTTAGAAAGCTAAAAGAAAGAGCAGAAAAACTATTGGGAATGTAATTGATAAATATGGCAAGAAAAATATTCATTTTCTCTATTATGCTACTCTTTTGTAAACTTTCCCTTTTTTGCGGGGATATTTACTGGGAAGAACCCCGTATCCTTGTAAGCAGAAATGTACGGTTTCCCATGGCCGATTCCTCAAATGGTTTTACTGTGGTTGTTTGGCAGGAATTTATTCCAACAAACGATAAAACCGGTCAGTTCAGCCTCTCTATGCGAACTACATATGATGGGGAATCATGGAA
>CAZEKV010000110.1:0-7915 GCA_964512945.1 uncultured Spirochaetales bacterium
GCTACAAAAACCGACCCCTCGAGGGCATATTCAAGTCCTTTTCCGATATCCCAGGCAATTGTTGTTAAAAGGTTGTTTTTGGATTCCACCCTTTTTTCCCCTGTATACATAAGGGTAAAACACCCTGTTCCGTAGGTATTTTTAACACTACCGACTTTTATACAATTCTGTCCGAATAATGCGGCCTGTTGATCCCCGGCTATTCCCGTTACAGGGATCGGTCTTCCGAATATTTCTTTTTTTGTATTGCCAAATAAACCTGAAGAGGGGAGGACTTCGGGGAGAATCGCTTCGGGAATATCTAGTTCTTTTAGAATGTCCTTATCCCAGTTTCCATTGTTTATATTGTAGAGAAGGGTTCTTGAGGCATTTGAGGGTTCTGTAAAATGATTTCCTGTAAGATTGTATAGCAGCCATGTATCGATTGTTCCAAAAAAGATTTCCCCATTTTCCGCCTTTTTCCTGAGGCCTGGGATATTTCTTAAAAGCCATAACACTTTTGTCCCTGAAAAATATGGATCGACAAGAAGACCTGTTTTTTTCTTTATTTCATTTCCAATCCCCGATTTTTTTAGTTCTTTGCATATATCCCCCGTGCGTCGGCACTGCCAGACAATGGCGTTATGTACGGGTTTTCCCGTCTTTTTATCCCAGAGGAGGGTCGTTTCTCTTTGATTTGCAATTCCTATTGCAGAAATTTTGTCCGCATCTATTCTGCTTTTTTGGAGGGCTTCTTTTGCTGTGGAAATTTGTGTTTCCCATATTTGATAGGGATCGTGTTCCACCCAGCCTGTTTCAGGATATATTTGAGGAAACTCCTTTTGAGCAATGGATACTGTTCTGCCGTTCGAATCAAAGACAATTGCCCTTGAGCTTGTTGTTCCCTGATCGAGGGAAAGTAAATACTTATCCATGGATAGAGTATAAATGGTATTAATACCGGATTACAAGCAGGAATTATAATTACCGGCTTTTTTGGGGGGAAGTCAAAAAAGCCAGGGTCCGGAGATCAGACCAAATCCGGATTCAGAATCGTAGGCGTACAGAAAGAGCCTGTTGTTATCTTCCGGTTCTTCTGTAAAAAATATTTCTTCCATGGGTATCCCTTTGTTCTTTGCATTTACCTCATTTATTAGATTACCTGTTCCATCGTAAAGCCATATCTTTTTTGTTTTGTATCTGCTTTTCACCCTGAAATTATTTCCTTTTATCTCGAGTACGGGGAAATCCATATTGTTAACATTCATTTTTTTAGCCGGAATGAATATTTTTTCAAAGGCTCTATCCCCATATTGATCAATTAAAATTACACGAGCTTCTCCGCGGGGGATGGAAGAGTAATCGGGCATGGTTATTTTATTGGAGCCGAGCCATAATTCATTGTCTATATCCATGCTATTCCAGGTTTCATTGTCAAATTTCCAGAAAAGCTCTTCTTTATCAAAAATAAGGTATATGTATTCAAGATCATCCTTGCCGTCTTCATCTGAAGAATTGACGAAGAGGGCTAATTGTTCGTAGTTCTTTTTTAGATCATGATCCTCTACAATATTGATCTGCCAGAAAACCCTGTGAATTTCAGGGGGAGATTTGCTGCAGCAAATCTGTAAAACAATTATAGGAATTAATAAGGAAAGGAATATTCTATTGTTCATGGCAAATATCATCTCCATTTTTTTTCATTTTATCCAGAAGGGGGATTATATATTTTCTGGAGAGTCCTGTGCTGCTTTTTATATCTTGAATCGCTATTTGTTTTTCTTTTTTCCCGTTGAGAATATTCCTGACAAGGGCTTTATAGTTTTCATAATCAAAGGCAATTTTATTTTCCAGTACAGTGATAAAACCTGATCTCTCAAGGGCATGAATTATTTCAAGATTAAACCGGTTTTTTTCAGATCTAAAATCAAACCCTGAAGATCCGGTTTCTTTTATTTTCTGGTAGATGTCTTTTCCAGCCGGCGAGGCGTTCATTACTTTTTTTCCCTTCTTTCTATTTAGAATATAACCCTCATGATAATATATTCCATCACAAAAATTCGCCTTTAACAGCGATTCAAGTAATTCTTTTTCAATATTTACCCTCTTTACGGCTTCTTTCAAGGCTATACCCCCCAGCTGTTCCGACAATAGTTCCAGATTCTTTCTAAGATTCTCAAGAAAATTTCTGTCTATCAACCATCTGCCAATAACGAGGGAATTTGCGGGATTAATCCTGCCCCTTAAGGAGTCGGGGAGTTTTGTATATCCATCAATAATAAGCGGGATTGAAAATACCCTGTCCATATTTATAGCCCCGGACAGGAGGGGTTTTATTTTTTTTCTGTCTTTCTTTCCTATTATCCCGGGATAGATGGTAATTAGGTCGCCGATTATTCTCGGATTATCGACTTCGGAAATAGCGTATTCTTTTCCAACAAAGACTGGAAGTCCCGAAGACAGCACAACCTCGGCAGTATGAGAAGATTGTTTTATTTCCCCAATAAAACTATTTTTATTTTTCAGAATCCCATTTTTGTCGTGTAATAGATATTTGCCCTTCAGATCCTTTTTACGATTGGATTTCAAAAGAACCCCCGTAAATTTTCTACCGAAATAGGGGGCGGAGCCAGCCGGAAAAAAACATGATCCGCATAGAAGATTTCTTTTTTTGACACCCTTGATACTTAACCGAAATAAATTTTTCTGAAGTGGTTCGGCGTTTTTAATGATTATTTCACTGGAGGCAGGGTATATTTTCCATTTGGTTTCTCCCGGTATTTGAGTCCCCGAATATTCACATACTATAATGAGAGATTTACCTTGTTTTTCTTCAATTTTTTTCAGGATAAAATAATGGATAGTCTCTGGAAGCATCTTACTTTTTGCTTTCGGTAAGGGTATTAAAATTCTCGAGGGGTTTTGAATAGGCTTTTAGGGCAATAAGCTTTATATCCCCGGGTAAGCGCTCGAATCTTTTCAGGAAATTATCAACATAAGTCCGATCATACATAGATTTATACTTATCTGTTTTATGGACTATATCGAAGGCTGCATAGTTCGAGGGCCAGAATTTATAATTCAGGTGTATACTTCTGTCAATCGCCTCGGCTACCTCTTTAGCATTTTTATACTCCCCGTCTAAGGGTTTTCCAAAAGAAACGTGTATTCGACCCTTCGGCCTTTTTATACCCACAAGGGTACTGATAAAATCCTCGCTTTTTCTTTTCCTGTATTCCTTATTTTTTTCTCTCCTGTAGAGTTCTCTGGCTTTCATTCTGTCACATGGGTCAAATTCATAGGAAATTGCGATGGGTGTAATAAAACAGGCTTTAATAAAATCGTTGAATTCAAGCCCCCCCTTTCTCTGAGATAAATGAAGCATTTTTATAACCGAGGGATTAGTTCTATCATCCCCATTTTTTGCCCTCCCTTCCCTCTGTGCAAGCCATAATTTTTTGTTACTGGATAACGTATGCCATATATAGTGGGATAATTTATACGAGGCTTTTATTTGCTCTCTAATTGGAAGCCCTCTTTTTACAATAAACCCTTTGTTTATTCTAAACAGATCTGTAACAAAACCATTCATCAGGAGGTTGTCGCCGATGGCGTTTTCGGTATAGGGAATTCCCAGTGAGAGAAAATGATAGTTCATCAGGGAAGAATCAAGGGCAATATCCCGGTGATTTGAAATAAAAATTTGGGGGCCTGTAAGGGATACGACCTCCATTCCCGATCTGGTCATTTCGTCAACCGAATTCTCTACAATTTTGTCCAAACCGTATTTAGTCATAATTTTTTTCTGAAAGTCTTCAATAGTTTTTATGTTTCGTAGTTTTTTGTAAAGAACGAGGGAGACCATTATATTGGCTGGTTTTATCAGCCAGGCCGGACAGTTCGGAAGGAAAAAATATCTTAACCCCGACACAAATTCACTGTTAGCCCTGAGGCGCTTTAAAACCGAAGCTACTTCGTGATCCCGATAGGGGCGTATGTCTTTAAAGTCGTATTCCATTTTCTGAATTTCTCCTGCGATAAGATAGCATACTGAATGCTTGAGAGTAAATAGTCCATCGATTCCTGGAAAATTATCTTTTATCAGAATAGTTGCCCCGGGATATGAGAATATTTTTCTATATCGATATGAAAGTATAGAGGTATTTTAGCCTGGATTATGCTGTTAACAACAGGATCTATTATGTCAGGTGATTCGATTAGAAAGGGTCTTTCCGTTTCTATAGCCCTTCTCAATGAATAATCTCCAGTAGAGTGTTGATTTTTTAGGACATTAAAATTAGAGTTCCTGAGGTATGAATATTATTCTTTTTACAAAAGATGAGGATTTCTCCCTGCTCCCGATGGAAGACAGGAGAACACGGCATATTCTGAGGATTCTGAAATTAAAAAAAAATGATTCCTTCAAAATGGGGATTATCAATGGGTCTGCAGGCAGGGGAGAGATAGTAGGTGTTTCCAGAGACGGCCTTAAAATCCGTTTTTTGCCTGGCCCCCCTCCGATCAAACAATACTCTCTCAATCTGATAATTGGACTCATACGTCCCATAGCTGCAAGAAGAATCCTGAAAGATATGACATCGATGGGAATCAAGAGAATGGATTTTGTATCCACGGACACCGGCGAGAAATCATATATGAAGAGTAAGCTCTGGACAAACGGGGAATATGCTAATTTTCTGATTTCCGGGGCTGAACAGGCTTCTTCAACCCTGATTCCTGAGGTTAAACTTCATTATTCCCTGGCTTCCTGTCTCAAAACTATGGATATAAACAAAGACCTGATAGTCCTGGATAATAGGCTTAACAGTCCTCCATTAATCCAGTATAAACTCAGCCATGAGAACTCTGTACTTGGAATCGGGCCGGAAAGGGGATGGTCTTTGAGAGAGAAAAAAATGTTTTCCGAATTCGGCTTTACTTTTGCTAATCTTGGAAAAAGGATTCTAAGAACAGAAACGGCCTGTTCTGCGGGAAGTGCCATTCTTATCTCAAAGATGAACTTTACGTGATTCAAAACTAGGGGGCAGGGCTGTATTCGCTGTCCTTGAGGGTAATATCGTGTGCCGAACCCTCACGGAGAGTTGTAGCAGATACAAGGGTTATACGGGCCTTTTCCCGTAGTTCTTTTATTGTATTAGCACCGCAGTTTATCATTGTTGATTTAATCTTTTCTATTGTAGGAAGCAAATTATCTTTAAGCTTTCCTGCATAGGGGACGTATCCGTCAACCCCTTCTTCGAACTTGAGACGCCCGTCTCCATTATCGCTGTATCTTTCCCAGTTTCTGGCACGATTTGCACCTTCTCCCCAGTATTCCTTTACAAAACTTCCGTTCTTTTTTATTCTTTTCGAGGGGCTTTCGTCAAAGCGGGCAAAATACCTTCCCATCATCACAAAATCAGCACCCATTGCCAGGGCGAGAACAATATGATAATCGTGGACAATCCCCCCGTCAGAGCAAATGGGTATATAGATTCCTGTTTTCTTAAAATACTCATCTCTTGCTTTAGCTACCTCCATTACGGCTGTGGCCTGGCCCCTTCCAATACCCTTTTGCTCTCTGGTTATACAGATAGAACCTCCTCCTATCCCAACCTTTATAAAATCGGCACCGGCATCTGCAAGATACCTGAAACCCTCAGGGTCAATTACGTTTCCCGCTCCAATATAGACATTCTCGCCGGAGTTATTTTTAATCCATTTTATTGTATCACTCTGCCATTCACAATAACCGTCGGAGGAATCAATACAAAGGATATCTGCACCGGCCTCTATTAATGCCGGTGCTCTTTCTTTGAAATCCCGCGTATTAATACCGGCACCCACAACGAGTCTTTTTTCTGCATCGATCAACTCATCAGGATTTTCTCTGTGCTGATCATAATCCTTCCTGAAGACAAGATACTGGAGTTTTCGATCTTCACTCAGTATGGGGAGGGTGTTTAATTTATGTTCCCAGATCAAATCGTTCGCATCTTTAAGCGAGATCCCGTCTTTGCCGAAAACGACAGATTCGATGGGAGTCATTATTTTTCTTACGGGGATATCGAGGTCGGTATGGCCTATTCGGTAATCTCTTGATGTCAGCATGCCCAGGAATCTGCCCCTGGAGGTTCCATCTTCAGTTACGGGGACTGTAGTATGTCCGGTTTTTTTGCATAATTCCAGGACATCCTTCAATGTTTTCTCGGGGGCCGCCGTGGCATTACTTTTAAAAAATCCCGCTTTGAACTTCTTTACCTTCTCTACCATTCTGACCTGTTCTTCTATTGGCTGTGAAACAAAAATTAAAGAGATTCCCCCGCTTCTCGCAAGGGCTATCCCCATATTGTGATTGGAGACAGACTGCATTATTGCAGAGCAAAAGGGGATGTTCAATTTAAGGGGAGAATCTCCATTCTTTCTGTACCTTACAATAGAAGTTTTCAGGCTTATATTTTCCGAAACATTATTCTTACCCGTAAGGTTTGGTATTAAAAGATATTCATTGAATGTATGAGAAGGTTCGCTGAATAAAACGCCCATGGGATCCCTCCAAATATTATTGCGAGAATATAGTTCTATCATAAAAATGTCAAGCATACTAAAACTGACTGTCCGGGTGTAAATGTAAAACATGGGTATTGAGGGGAGGAAAGCGTAAGCTACGTTTTCCGGTATTGCAAGTCACTAATATTGACTTCTATTGCTTTATTTTGTAGACTTTCCCGGCAAATGGAAAAAACAATTAGAGCGGAAGTGAAAGCCCTGAATTTGGGAAAGCAGATAAAAAAACTCCGCCTGTCCAGAGAAATGACTCTCCAGGATATGTCTGATTTAACAGGGTTATCCAGACCGTTATTATCTCAAATAGAAAATGATAAGGCCTCACCCCCCATAGCAACCCTTCTTAAGATCTCGCATTCATTGAGGGTCAATATAAGCCATTTTTTTCAGGGGTCTTCTTTTCCCCCGAAGAAAATTGCTCTTGTCAGGAAAAAGGAAAGAAAGGATGCCATGCGCAGAGTACACGAGGCAGCTGATAGTGTGGGTTATCAATATGAATCCCTTGCCTATCCCATGACGGACAAACATATGAATCCTTTTATCATGGAAACCGGATACAGGGAGGAAAGCGAACTCATCTTTTACAACCATCCGGGGGAGGAATTTCTTTTCGTTATGGAGGGGAAACTCGAATTCAGGGCGGGAAACGAGATACACCTCCTTGAAGAAGGCGACAGCCTCTATTTTGACTCCTCAATCCCCCACGCCGTAAGAGCCGCTGAGAAAAAGGCGGCGAAAATACTGGCGGTTCTGTACTCTCCGGATTAGGTTCCTTGAGTTTTTCGGGAAAATTTCCTTAAAATATCATCCTGAAAGGGCTTTGACAGAGAATAAAAGTCGTTGGAAAATATGAATTCGATGTATGCCTTTTTGCGGTTGTTCGAGAAGTAGTAAGCCTGGCCGAGGTAGAAGTGTAATCTTTTTTCCAGATTCTCCGGCTGTTTCAGTGAGAGGAGGCCGGTAAGAAGCCTTACCGCTTCAATCCAATTTTCTTCTTTAAACTCGTTATCCAGGATAGCCCGCAGGCTGTGTTCTTCTTTTTCAAATGAGGCTGTTTGATCAATGCCCAGCACCACAGGTTTAAGGGGTTTTGTCCTGACTGTGTATTTTTCCCTTCTCAGGATTTTTTCGATTGCCTTTTTCGTTTCATAAGCCAGCTCTTTCTGCCCGGGGAGTGTAATGGATCTGGATAGCTTTATGTCCCCTTTTTGAGCAGAGGGCTTGCCGTATGTCTCAGCCCCGGGGAGACCAATCCTGCCGATACCCAGGGGTAGTCTTACAGGTTTTAGTGTTGTGTTTTCTCCCGGAGAAACGGAGGCCTTTTCCGGGGGCTCGCCGCCCTCAAGGATCCCATAATAATACTCCACAC
>CAZEKV010000111.1:0-7860 GCA_964512945.1 uncultured Spirochaetales bacterium
AAATGGAAGATCTTCCTTTTGAAAAGGAGGCCTGCCTGGAAGAGGTTATGGTTTTCGAAAAAAAGCTTCATCCCGCGTGGGATGAGAAAGATGTAGAGAGTTGTCTTTCATATGTGAAGATTTACGCCCATAAAAGGAGGGAGAGCTGGTCGCCCGATAAAAGAAGTGATTTCTCGGAAACGGTTTACTGGGCCTCTTCTGTTGTTACGGATAAAAAAACCGGCAGAGCAGTAATAGAGTTTGATCTTAATGACAGCATAAGCTCCTTTAAAATTTCAGCGGATGCTTTCAGTAAAAATGGGATAATAGGTGCCGGGACACTTACTTTCAATTCTGTAAAACCAGTTTATGTAGAACCAAAAATGCCCCTCAATATATCTCAGGGGGATGAGCTCCTTCTGCCGGTTTCGATTATAAATAATCTTGATAAAGCCATTGAGGGATTTATTGAAATCAAATTAAACAATAAAAGCCTCAAGAAAATCCCTCTTAAAATTAGGGCAAATGAAAAACGCAGAGAATATGTTTCTTTCGAGGCTGGAAAGGTTCTGGGGGAGAATCTTCTTTCAATAAAAGCGGACTTCGGGGATTATCTTGACAGTGTTGAAAGGAAATACTACGTGGGTTCTACGGGATTTCTTCTAAAAAAATCTTTTGGAGGACTTTTGAGACCGAATAAATCGATAAGTTTCAGGCTTGATATCCCCGAAGAGATGGTGTCCGATTCTCTATCTTCCAGGATTATGGTATATCCCTCTCCTGTAGCTAATCTGACGCAGGCTCTTGAGGCATTAATTCGAGAACCCTGCGGTTGTTTTGAACAGACATCCTCAACAAGTTACCCCCTTGTCATGGCTCAGCAGTATTTCATGTCTCATACGGGGGTTGATCCTGATTTGATAAAGAGATCAAAAGAAAATCTTGATAAGGCCTATAAACGCCTTGTTGGATTTGAGTGTAAAGAAGAGGGGTATGAATGGTTCGGGGATGATCCGGGTCATGAGGCTCTCAGTGCCTACGGACTTATGCAATTTATGGAAATGAAAAAGGTTATGGATATTGACGAAAAGATGATTGAACGTACCCGGGACTGGCTGATAGCAAGAAAAAACAACAGGGGGGGATATAAAAGAAACTCAAGGGCTCTGGATAGTTTTGGGGGAGCTCCTGCCGGGACGACTGATGCCTATATTACCTGGGCCCTCGTGCAGTCGGGGCAGGGAGATATGGAAGATGAGATCGAGTACTTGAAAAAAGAAGCCTTTAAAACCAGCGACAGCTATATTATTGCCCTGGCCGCCGGGACTCTTTATAAGGCAGGAGAGGAAGAAAGTGCCCTTAAACTGATGAGAATACTCAAACAGCGTCAGAATAGCGATGGGCATGTAGAAGGAGCCGTCAGTTCAATTACACGGAGCGGGGGGGAATCCCTTATTATAGAGACAACGGCCCTCGCTGTGTTGGCCTGGCTGCATGAAGAGGAATTCTCAGGAAATGTAGAGGCAGCGATAAAATATATAGCAGGCAAATCCAGAAACGGGATGTTCTTCACAACTCAAGCCACAATTCTGGCTCTCAAGGCAATTGTACTATACGATGAGCATCGTCCTGTTTTGAGACGCGCCGGCACGCTGGAGGTGCTTGTAGATGGAAAGAATATTGGGGGTGAGGTTGAGTTTAGCAAGGATACAAAGGGGATAATTGAGCTTCCCGATATTTCCTATGCCCTGAAAAACGGAAGCCATAGTATAACAATAAAAATGACCGGAGGGGGGAAGATCCCCTTCTCATCTTCCTTTGAAATGTATACAAAACTCCCTGTTTCTTCGGATAAATCAAAGCTGGTATTGAACACACGAATAAACGATACAAGGATAAAAGAGGGTGAATCAACCGAGCTTATTGTCAGGGTTAAGAATACTACAGATGAGGCGATTCCAACCCCCATAGCACTTATTGGCATTCCGGGGGGGCTTGATCCTCGATACAATCAGCTTGAAGAGCTTGTAAAAGCAGAGAGAATCGCGGCTTTTGAGCTCAGGGATAATACGCTTATTCTGTACTGGAGGGGGATGGCTCCCGGGAAATCCATAGAAATACCGATCAGTCTTATTGCTGCCATTCCGGGGAAATTCCATGGGGCTTCGAGCAGGGTTTATGAGTACTATACCCCCGAATTTAAGTCATGGCAGAAGGGAGTTTTTGTGGAGGTAACAAGAGAATAACAGCAGGCTTCCATTTCCAACCAGAGGCAGCAGGGGAACCCTCCCGTGCTGCCCTATTTCTATTAATTCTATGCTCGGTGCTATTCGGGGATTGGAGAGGAAATTGGCCCGGGGTTTCCGGCGGCGGGGACAGAGCCGGAGAAAAACCCCGGATAGGCCAATTGGAACGGAAAGCCCCTTAAAGTGAGGATTTTTGCTAAGGTTTCCCGGAGATAGAACAAAATTTGGCCAGGTGATAAAGAGGCTTTTTAATCAGGCTTTGCCGGGTTTTTTCAGGGCAATACACCTGAAGCCCCTGTGTTTTTTAGTGTTTATAATTTTCAGACCGGGATTCCCTTTTATAAACCGGTAGAGGCTGCTGCTTTTTCCGTATAAGACGAGTATTCCGTCTTTTTTTAGGGTGTAGATTGCAGTTTTATAGATTTCCCGATCTTTATTGACTCCGGGGATAGGGTAAAAGGAAATGACAGCTCCGTCAAAGCTTTCCGGTTCAATGAGGCCTTGTATAAACGGGAAATCGGGAACGAAGATGGTGCTATGCCTGATATTTTTCTCTGCAAGATTTCGTTCTGATATTTTCAGACTGAGAAAATCCCTTCCGGCGAGGGTGCAGGAGGAGATCCTTTTCTCTTTTTTTGAGAGACATACCGGGATATGTCCCTGTCCGGGTTCCCAGAAAAGAAGGTCGCCTTTTAATGTGAGTCCATTAAGGATGTCGAGGGCGGTGTTAAGGGCATAGCCCGCAACATCAAAGTCAGGGAGGTTGTATACGGTTTCGAGTGTATAGGATATTTTCTTTCGACTGAATTCCTTCTTTAAACGTATGTAGGGAGCGAGGAAGTCTTTTTCCGGGTTTCCCCCGGTTTTTTTTTCTCCTGTCCCGTAGATAAAGACTCTATGCTCTTTTGTAGATTCGGAGAATGTGATTTTTCCATTATATTTGTTTATTGCTTTTTCAGCTGTATCGCCCAGGGTGTTGACGATGACAACCCCCGCAGACCCCCCTTTGTTCAGGGAAAGAATGGAATTTTTAAAGAATTCATCCAGTACGAGAGCCCCCGCCTTTGCCGGAAGGTTTGAAACAATGAGATCGTAACCCTTCCGGGGCTGATTTTGCTTGTTGTCATCAAAAAACATCAGTCCTGGTTTGTATGTAACACTTCCGTCATCAATTCCGTTCAGGCTTGAATTTTCTCTTGAGAAGGCAAGGGCAAGGGCATCTCTGTCTACCATGGTCAGAGCTGCCTCCGGGTTTTTCTTTTTCAGCGAAATTCCTATAATCCCGGTACCGGATCCGATGTCGAGAATACTTTTTACCCCGGCAGGATTAATTTTTGCAGCGATAATCTTTAAGAGAAACATTGATCCACTGTCCACTCCATGGCTGCTGAAAAGCCCGTGGCTCAAATGGAATGAGAGATTTTCTTTAGAGTATCTGAAAGAAACGGTTTTATTAATGTAAGTGGATATCAATTATTTACCCGTTCTACATACTCCCTCGTCTCGGTGTTAACCATTATCTTTTCACCCTGCTTGATGAATATCGGAACTTTAACTTCCAGTCCGGTTTCAAGCTTTACAATCTTGCTTGCCCCGGTTACAGTATCGCCTTTGATACCTTCACTGGCTTCGGTTACCTTGTAAACAATTTTATAGGGAAGGATAATATCGAGGGGTTTTTCTCCCCAGAGCATTACCTTATAGGTTTCTCCCTCTTTCATAAAAAGTTTTTTCTCTTTAAAGGCCTCAACGGGGATTTCGAACTGCTCGTATGTTTCAGTATCCATGAAAAAGTAATTGTCCTCATCGGAGTAGAGATACTGGCATGGTTTATCCTGGACATCTATTTCTTCTACTGTTTCCTGGGTTTTCATTACCGGTTTTAGAACCTGACCCGTCCTTAGATTTTTTAGTTTTAGTCTTGCAAAGGCCGAGCCTTTTCCTGGATTAACGAATTCCCTTTCTACAACGCAAAAAGGTTCGTTTTTTATGGATATATACATACCCTTTTCAATAGCGCCTGCTTTTATCATGTTTTCCTTCTTGTTTTGATTATAATTTAACGAGGGATCCTATCATATATCTACAAAAAAATCACCCTTATTCTTCCTGTTTGGTCTTCCAGATTGACACCAAATAGGTGCCTTTTTTTGTTAAATACATCGGAGAACACCCCTTACTGTCAGAGACCCCTATATTTAGTGATAGAGAAATCGGATTTTCAGGGATTTACAGTCTATATTTCAGAAACCGGAATTTCTACAGCCTGCCTGTACAGAGATTAGATGATTATATAATATAAGACAATGAATAACGGTGGGGTTTACAGCAGGATAAGAAACGACAAACAGATAAAAAAATTCTGTTTATACGGGTTTTTCAAAAATCTGAAATTTTTCGAACCGTATCTGATTATTTATTTAATTAACTCAGGATTGGATCTTTTTAAAATTGGTATATTGTATTCAATTAGAGAAATAATTATCTATATCTTTGAGATTCCTTCGGGTATCATAGCTGATCATTTTGGCAAGAAAAACGAACTTATGATATGTTTTTGTTTTTACATTCTATCATTTGTATTTTTTTTCATCAGTAGTAGTTTTATTATTTTAACCATTGGAATGATTTTTTTCGGCCTTGGAGATGCTTTTCGTTCAGGAACCCATAAGGCGATGATATATGGCTATCTGGAAAGAGAGAATTTGTTTAAATATAAAACAATGGTCTACGGGAGAACCAGGTCTTTTTCTTTAATAGGTTCATCCCTGTCCGCCCTCCTTTCTATTCCCCTTGTTTTGTTTTTCCCTAACATCCGCTGGCTGTTCCTCGTTTGTATTCTTCCATATTTGATGGACTTTATTCTGATAAGTTCATATCCCTCATATCTAAATAAGAAGAATATTGACAGAATTGCTCTGAAGGATTTTTTTAAGATAGGACTGACGCATTTTAAAAGGCTTATGAAGAATATAAATCTTGTAAAGATCCTGTTTAGTTCATCATTGTACGATAGTATTTTCAAAAACATCAAAGATTATATCCAGCCAATTCTGAAACTTGTACTTATCTCGTCTGTTGCGGTAAATATTGCCGGTTTTGAGGGGGATGATCAGATTAAAATACTTTCAGGAATTATTTATTCAATTTTTTATTTGGTAAGCTCACAGGCTTCAAGATATGTTCATATATTGACTGCCTATAATTCATCGGGTTTTTTTATGCGGTTGTTCTTTGACATCATGGGGTTTCTATCATTAATTTTATCAGCTGTCATTTTCTTCCATGTCGCTCCTGCTATTATTATCATATTCTTCGCTCTGTATATCCTGAAAGATTCCAGACGTCCCCTTTTTGTCGATGTTTGCGGGGATAATATGGAAAAAAATGAAAGGGCAACAATTCTTTCAATAGATAGTCAGCTAAGATCTCTTTTTACAATAATCTTTGCTCCCCTGTTCGGGTTAATAGCTGACAGTTTTGGATTAAATATCCTTTTTCTATGTATAGGTATAGCAATGCTGTCGCTCAACAGGTTTTTAAGGTATCAACCTTAGATTTAACTATAAAAAAACACATTTCCTGCAGGTAAATCTTGTAAAGAAGAAGGAAAAAGAATAACATCTCTCCCCATATGGGTATTTTAGCGGGCTATATTGATACAAGTTATGAATTGGATTTACCGGGGGAAGCTGTTTTTAACCTGAAATCTTTTATCTTCCTGATCATAGATCCGGAATATGGTGCCATGGTTTTTGATGCAGGCTCACCCCAGAAAAGGGAAGAAACAATTGAGAGAATAAAAACCTGTTTCAATATCGAGATAGAGGATATTAAGTGGATATTTAATACACATCTTCATATAGATCATATTGGTCTTAACATATTAGCTGCGGATACCGGTACTAAAATAATAATTTCAAAGGAAGAGCTTGAGTCTATAAATAAAATTATAAACGCAGCCTATTCCGACAGCGATTTTTATGAATTTATGATTGATTATCTTCCCGGTTTCAAGGGGAATTTTTCCAGGAATGATGCTAATATCTGGAAAAGGGACATACGGAAATTCTGGCCTGAGGCTAAAAAGATTAACAACAAAAAGAATGTATATTATATTGAGGATTCCCCGGAACTCCCCGGAAATGTAACTATACTCCCGACGCCCGGTCATACATTTAATCATTATGGATATAAAATCTCTTTTCCGAACATTGATATTTTCATTCTTGGTGATGCTCTTAGCAACCGTTATGAATTTATGTATAGTGACGAAGACCCCTATGAACCTCAGGCAGATATTCCTCTTTACAATAAAACAAGAAAGAATCTCTTAACCAAAAAGGGGCTGATGGTTCCCGCCCATGACAGACCTTTTTACAGTACAAGTTTGAAATCATTAAAGAAGAATGTTTTCTATATTGAAGATCTGGTTCTGCCCTCTAATTAGTAGGAGAATTAAACCAGTACTCCTGTTACATTAATAATAATTGAGTAAGGTGGTAGATAATGAATTTTTCAGATTTTCCTTTTGTTGCTTTGACCTCACCCCACCTTTCGACCACCCGCAGGATTAGTTTTCAGCATATTTAGCATACTCTCATATTCGATATCCCTTTTAATCTTTTCTGCGGTCTTTCTTCATTATATTCTTTTCACTAATTCCATGATCTCTGGCAATGTCTTTTACTTTTTTGCCCGTTTTGTGTTCACTCAAGATCTTAACAATCTTTTCTTCTGTAAATCGCTTTTTCATTTCAGCCTCCATTTAATTTATCGGCCGAAAACTAATCTACTCGATGGTGCGAATTATAGGGGGGGGGATCATACCGACCTGCACAAGTAACTATGGCCACATAAAGTGGATCACCTTTTTTTGAATCAGGCGGTTATCAGGTACCGAATTGATTCTACGGCTTCTTTATAAAAGTTGACCGTCTATATGTGTTTGATACAGATCTTTTTCTGTATAAACTTTAGAATTTCGAATTAGGTGACGTATTAGTTCCGGTTCCATTTATTCCCGCTTTTGGAAACGATTTTTTCGGAGCCGGATACCACTTTGTCATTGACACGGGAGGGACACTTATATGTGTTATATTTTAGTACCTACGTTTAGATTTAAAATGTGGACGAAATTCATCTGTATTTTTTCTATCTAGCCTGCTAATTATAGTTTCACAAGAGCAGTTAGACAAATGATATTCAGGTTTAATATGTGTGTGTATAGATTCCCCATCTGGCAAACCTGGACAGGTGTGATATTCTACTTTTGACATTTCAATTAAGAACTTACCAAATGATTCCAACCCCTTTTTATCACCGTGAATCATAACAACTGATTCGCCATTTTCGATATGGGTAGAAACTTTTAGATTTCCGTTTATTGGTCCGTACTCTGTTTGATTACACATTGATAAATCCTTTTGAAATATAACGAGCCTGTAGAAAAACCCCGTTTTACAATATATTTTTCTTCTTTCAATTCTACTTCAGTATTTTTATTTGAACAACTCTTGAATATATTTATCCCGGTAACTATGTCAGATTTCTGACCATTTTTTCTTTTAATTCTCTTCCCCCTTTCCATATCTCTGAATCTTACCAATATTATGAACAATGCAGTATGCCTGAT